>NZ_JBSGYT010000036.1:0-81176 GCF_053610645.1 Streptomyces sp. NPDC054883
CGGCCGGGGAGGGTTCCCCGGCCGGGCCGCCCGTCGCCGGCGTGGCGTGGGTGTTTCACGCCGGCGGTCCTGGGAGGCGGTACGCGGCGGTGGTCAGCCGAGCAGCGTTCCGCCGGTGGCGTCGACGAACGACCCGGTGATCCAGCGGGCTTCGTCGGTCGCGAGGAAAGCCACCACATCGGCGATGTCCTCCGGCTCTCCGACCCGGTTGAAGGCGGACAGCGCCGCCATCTGTTCGACTGCCTCGGGGATGTCGAACACCGGGTTTCCGTTGCGGGTGATGCCGGGGGCCACGGAGTTGATGGTGATGTTCCGCGGGCCCAGGGACTTCGCGAAGTGCAGGGCGAGCTGTTCGAGTGCGCCCTTGCTCATCGCGTACGCGATCTCCTCCGGGTTCGCGAACCGGGTCAGGCCGGAGGAGATGTTGATGATCCGGCCGCCGTCGGGCATGTTCCGCAGCGCCCGCCGGATCAGGAAGAACGGGGCCTTGGCGTTGACCGCGAAGATCCGGTCGAAGTGCTCGGGGGTGATCTCGGCGGCGCTGGTGCCGCCCATCACCCCCGCGTTGTTGACCAGGACGTGCAGGTCGGTGCTGCCCGTGCGGTCCAGCAGCCCCTCCTCCAGGCCGGCGAAGAGGCCCTCGACGTCCCCGTCGACGCCGAGTTCGGCGCGGATCGCGAAGGCGCGGCCGCCGTCCCGCTCGACCGAGGCGACGACCTCGTGGGCGGCCGCCTCCTCGGTGGCGTAGTGGACGGCGACGAGGGCGCCCTCCTGCGCGAGCCGCGCCGCGACCGCGCGGCCCATGCCCCGGCTGGACCCGGTGACCAGCGCGGTGCGGCCGGTGAGCCGTTCCGTGCCGTTCCTCCGCTTCGTCACCGCCGCCGCCGCCGTCGCCGTCGCCGTCGCCCGTGACGGCACCGGCTCCGATGGCGCCGCCGACGGCGCGGGCAGGTGTGCCCGGTCGGCGGCCGGGCGGGCGGTACGGGGCTGCGCGGGCCCGAACCACCGTTCCAAGGCGGCCGTGAGGCCCGCTTCGCCGGCGCCGTCCGACCAGCCGACGTAGCCGTCCGGCCGGATCAGCAGCGCGCCGCCGGCACCGGCCGCGCCGGGGTCGGGGGTGGCCGTGGCGAGGCGCACCCGGTCCGCCCAGGGCCGCGCCGCGGCGCGCAGCTGCTCCCGGCGGGCCTCGTCGCCCGGCGGGAGGAGCAGCAGCCCCTGCCCCGGGCGCAGCAGCTCGAAGGTGGTGGTCGGGCCGTCGCCGCAGACCGCGCCGGCCTGCGGGGCGCGCAGCCCCGGCAGCGCACCGCCGCCGGGCCCCGCCCCGTAGCGCACGTCGAGGCCGCTGACGGCTCCGGCGAGGTGGGTGCGTACGTCCTCGTGTCCGGTGAGTTCCGCGAAGACCTCCCGGACGGCGTCGACCTCGGGGCCGCCGAGCAGCAGCAGCGCCTGGGTCCTGACGTTGCTCTGGACGGCCTGTCCGACGGCGTGCCGTTCCTCGTGGTAGCTGTCGAGCAGTGCCTCGCTGCCGTGTCCGGCCAGCAGCGCGGCGAGCTTCCAGCCGAGGTTGAAGGCGTCCTGGAGGCCGAGGTTGAGGGCCTGGCCCCCGACGGGCAGCTGCTGGTGCGCGGCGTCCCCGGCGAGCAGGAGCCGGCCGCGGCGGTACTGCGCCGCCTGCCGGGAGGCGTCGCCGAAGGAGTTGACCCACTGCGGGGTGCCGGAGCCGATGTCCTCGCCGGTGATGCGCTTCCAGGTGTCGGCGACCTCCTGGAAGGTGGGCCGTCCGGCGCGCGGCGCGGTCCCGAACTCGTGCACCATGACGCGGGTGATCCCGTCGGGGCGCCGGGCGGCGATGACGAGGCCCTGCTCCAGGCGTTCGAAGCGGCGGGCGGGGATGTCGATGCCCGCGACGTCGGCGCGCAGCAGTTCCCGGCCGGCGTCGGTGCCGGGGAACGCGAAGCCGCCCAGCCGGCGCACGGCGCTGTTCTCGCCGTCGCAGCCGACCGCGTACGCGCCCCGTACGGTGAGCCGCGTCCCGTCGTCGGTGCGCACGTCGGCGACGACCCCGTCCGCGGTGGCGGTCAGCCCGGTCAGTTCGTGCCCGCGCCAGATGTCGGCGCCGAGGCCGGCCGCCCACGCCGCGAGCACTTCCTCCAGGCGGGTCTGCGGGACCTTCCACTGGCCCGGGTAGGGCGAGGGGAGGCGGAGGTCGAGGGGGATCCCGCCGAAGTGGCCGGCGAGGTCGTGCGGGATCTCGTCCAGCGGGTCCAGCCGGTCCAGCAGGCCGCGGGTGTCGAGGATCTCCATGGTGCGGGCGTGCAGGGTGGAGGCCCGCGATTCGGTGGTCGGCGCGGTGAGCTTTTCGAGGACCACCACGTCCGCGCCCGCCAGCCGCAGCTCCCCGGCGAGCAGCAGCCCCACCGGTCCCGCGCCCACCACGATCACCTGGGTGTCGGTGTAGTCCCCAGCCATGATCAGTCCCTGTTCTTCTCGGCGTGGGCCTTCGCATGGCCCAGCGTGGCCAGGCTGTTGGTGCTCAGCGCCGTGCGCACGTACTGCCGGGCGTCCTCGACCCTGGCCCCCTCGCCGAGCACCGCGGCGATGTTCGCGGTGTTCAGGGTCACCGTGTGCTGCGAGGACGCGGCCACGCCCGCGGCGTTCTCGGTGAAGGTCCAGTACCCGGTGTGCAGGGTCATCAGGGCCGGGAGGGCGGTCTGCTTGTAGGCGATCCGGGTGTGCGGGAAGGTGACCCGGTAGGACTTGGTGGTGTGCAGCGACCCGTCCTTCGCGCGGGTGTCCATCTCCAGTTCCTGGAGTCCTGGGGTGTCCTCGGTCAGCCGTACGGTCGCCACGTGCGGCAGCCTTTCGGGCCACCGGCCGGCCTCGTTGACGAAGTCGTAGACGTCCTTCGCCGAGCCGTCGACCTGGACCGTGTCCTCGAAGGAGAACGTCAGCTCCTCGGCGGCGTGGGCCAGCTCCAGGTTGGTCTTCAGCGCCGCGAGTTCGGAGCGGGAGTTGCGGTCGACGGCCTCGTCGATCCACGCGAGGCGGGCGGGGTCGTCGTCCACGGCCCGGTAGTCGTGCAGCAGCCTGACCCGCGACTCGTCGGCGGACAGCGCCTCGATCACCCAGGCGCCGCCCATCGCGGCGACCGGCGGGGCCGGGAGTTCCTGGCGGAAGGTGATGCGCAGGGCCTCGGGGTCCAGGGTGCGGCGGGAGGTCCAGTTCTTGGCCTCGCCGTTGGCGGTGGCCCAGATGCGGATGTGCTCCTCGCCCACGCCTTCGGCGATGTGGTCGACGTAGATGGTCGGAGGGAAGATCCGGGGCCAGTTCCGGACCTCGGCGATCAAGCGGTAGACGGCGGTGGCCGGGGCCGAGACCGTGATCTCGTGCTCGACTTCGCGCAGGCCGGGCTGCGACATGCTGGTGGCTCCTTGGGGCTCGGGCCGGTTGGGGCGGTGCGGGATCAGAAGTTGCCGAGGCCGCCGCAGACGTTGAGGGCCTGCGAGGTGATGGAGGCGGCGGTGTCGGAGGCCAGGTAGCCGACGAGACCGGCGACTTCCTCGGGGGTGGAGTACCGGCCGAGGGGGATCTTGGCCTGGAACTTCTCGAGGATGGCGGCCTCGGTGGAGCCGTAGGCGGCGGCGTACCCCTGCCGCACGCGCTGCGCCATCGGCGTCTCCACGTACCCCGGGCACACGGCGTTGACGGTGATCCCGGTGGGGGCGAGTTCGTTGCCGAGCGCCTTGGTGAAGCCGACCACGCCGTGTTTGGAGGCGGAGTAGGGGGCACCGAGCACGACGCCCTGCTTGCCGGCGGTGGAGGCGATGTTGATGATGCGGCCGCGGTTCTTCTCGCGCAGGCCGCCGGTGGTCAGCGCCTCGCGGGTGACCCGGAAGACGCTGTTGAGGTTGGTGTCGATGACGTCGTGCCACAGCTCGTCGTCGATGTCGGCGGTGACGCCGCCGCCGGAGCGGCCGGCGTTGTTGACGACGACGTCGATGGGGCCGAAGCGGTCGACGGCGGCCTGGATCCAGGCGCGGACCTCGTCGGTGGAGCGGACGTCGACCACGGCCCCGGAGACGTCGAGGCCCTCGTCCTGGAGCTGCTTGACGGTCGCGGCGACGTTGTCGGCGCTGCGGGCACCGATGAACACCCGGTGGTCCTGGGCGGCCAGCAGCCGGGCGACGGCCAGGCCGATCCCGCTGGTGGCACCGGTGACGACGGCGACCTTCCGGTCCTGATCCGACATGTGTCTGTTCTCCAAGGGAAGCTGGGTCAAATCCGGGTGGGGGCGGCGGCCGCCGCCGGTACGGAGGCGGTCGGCCGCCGCGGAGGCGATCTGTCTACGCGTCGACGAGCGCCGCGGCCCGAAGGCTCTCGTTGACGGTCGCGATCAGCGCGCGGGGCGTGCTGTTGTCGGCGAACACGTCGTCGTCCAGGGTGATCGCGAACTCGCGCTCGATCCGGCCGCCGGTCTCCAGCAGTGCCAGCGACTCGTAGCCCAGGGACTCGAAGTCGGTGTCGAGGATGTCGCCGTCGAGGTCGATCTCCTCGTCGGCGCCGGCGCCGTCCAGGAGGATGCGCTTGAGGTCGTCGATGGTGAACTCGGTCTTGGACAAGGTGGGTCCCTTCGTGGGTGGCCGCATCCGGCGGATCCGGCGGGGTGGCGGGGAAGGCGCCCGGCGCCGTCAGGGGGAGGTGACGGCGGCGGGCGCCGGCTGGGGGCCGTCAGTCGACGGCGCGGACGACCACCGCGGAGTTGAAGCCGCCGCGGCCGCGGGCGAGGACCACGGCGGTGCGCACCGAGGCGGTCCTCGGGCGTACGGCGACCAGGTCGAGGTCGTAGGCGGGCGACAGCTCCACATTGGTGGTCGGCGGAATCAGGCCCTCCCGCATGGCGAGCACCGCCGAGACGACGTCCACCGGCGCGGCGCCCGCGCCCAGCCGTCCGGTCGTCGTCTTGGGGGCCGTGACGGGCACGCCGCGCGGGCCGAACACGCCGGTGATGGCCTCGGCCTCCTCGCGGTCGAGCCGTTTGGTGCCCGCGGCGTCGGCGAAGACCACGTCGACCTCGGCGGGGTGGCAGCCGGCGTCGGTGAGCGCCGTGTCGATGGCCCGGCGCAGGCCCGGCTCGCGTCCGCTGCCGGGCCGGGGGTCGAAGGTCGCCCCGTATCCGGCGAGCTCGCCGTAGACGGTGCGGGCGCCGCGGGCGCGGGCGCTGTCCTCGTCCTCCAGGACGAGCAGGGCGCCGCCCTCCCCCGGTACGTAGCCGGTCGCGGCTTCGTCGAAGGGCAGGTAGGCGCGCTCCGGTTCGGTGCCGGCGGACATCAGGCCGCCGGCGAGCTGGGCCGCCCAGCCCCAGGAGGAGACCGGGGCGTCGAATCCGCCGGCGGCGGTCAGTCTGCCGCCCGCGCGGATCTGGCGCCGGGCGTGCGCGAGGGCGTCGAGGCCGCCGGCGTGGTCGCTGACGACGACGCCGCAGGGCCCGTACAGGCCGTGGCGGATGGAGATCTGTCCGCTGTTGGCGGCGTAGAACCAGGCGAAGGACTGGTAGGCGCTGACGTGGTTGGCGCCCTGGCTCCAGAGCTTGCGCAGTTCGTTGCCGCCGAACTCGACGCCGCCGGAGCCGGCCGCGGTGACCACGCCCATGCGGTACGGGTCGATGTCCCCCGACGCCACTCCCGCGTCGGCGAAGGCGTGGTCGGCAGCGGCCAGGGCCAGCTGGGTGACCCGGTCGGTCTGCGGTACGAGCCGTCCCGGCAGGTGCTCCTTGGCGTCGAAGCCGTGGATCTCGCCCGCCAGCCGGGAGGGGTAGGAGGCGGCGTCGAAGCGGGTGACGGGGCCGATCGCGTTCTTGCCGATCCGGGTCGCCGCCCAGAAGTCCTCCACGCCGAGCCCGCTGGGGGCGGCCACCCCGATGCCGGTGACCAGGGTCCTGGCACTCATGCGGTCCTCCTGTCGGGGCGGGTCAGCACCATCGCGCTGTGGAAACCGCCGAATCCGCTGCCCACGGTGAGGACGGCGTCCGTACGGTGCTGCCGCGCGCGGAGCGGGACGTAGTCGAGGTCGCACTCGGGGTCGGGGGTGCGCAGGTTCGCGGTGGGCGGCACCACGTGGTGCCGCATCGCGAGGACCGAGGCGGCGATCTCCATCGAGCCGACCGATCCGAGCGAGTGCCCGATCATCGACTTGATGGAGCTCATCGGGATCCGGTAGGCGTGGTCGCCGAGGGCCAGCTTGTAGGCGGCCGTCTCGTGCAGGTCGTTCTGCCGGGTGCCGGAGCCGTGGGCGCTGACGTAGTCGACGTCGGCGGGGTGCAGGCCCGCCGCGTGCAGGGCGACCGTGACGGCTTCCGCCAGCTCGCGCCCGTCGGGGCGCAGGCCGGTCATGTGGAAGGCGCTGGACCGGGCGGCGTGTCCGGCGATCTCGGCGTAGACGTGCGCGCCGCGCCGCCGGGCGGCCGCCAGTTCCTCCAGGACGAACACCGCGGCGCCCTCGCCGAGGACGAAACCCTTGCGGGAGGCGTCGAAGGGGCGGGAGGCGGTGCCCGGTTCGTCGTTGTACGTGGTCGTCGCCTTGATGGCGTCGAAGCAGGCCAGGGTGATCGGGGTGATCGGCGCGTCCGTGGCGCCGGTGACCATGACGTCGGCGCTGCCCTCGCGGATCAGGTCCGCGGCGTGCGCGACCGAGTCGATCCCCGAGGTGCAGCCGGTGGAGACCGTGGTCACGGGGCCCTCCGCGCCGACGGCCCAGGCCACCTCGGCGGCGAAGGAGCTCGGCACGAAGTGGTCGTAGAGGCCGGGCGAGGCGTAGGTGTGGTCGACCACGCCGAGCCGGCCGTCGTGGCTCACGGCGCGGTACTCGCGGTCGAGCGCGCCCGGGGCGCCGACGCCGGTGCCCAGGCTGACACCGGTGCGGTGCGGGTCGAGCCCGGTGAGGGCCAGCCCGCTGTCGGCGAACGCCTCGCGCGCCGCCACCACGGCGAACTGGGCGGCGCGGTCCATCCGGCAGATCTCCCGCGGCGTCAGCCCGTGCGCCCGCGGGTCGAAGTCGGCCTCGGCCGCCACCCGGGAGCGGAACCCCGAGGCGTCGAAGAGGGTGATCTGCCGCGTCGCGGTGCGCCCTGCGCTCAGCAGGCGCCAGAAGGCGCCGGTGCCGGTGCCTCCCGGCGCCAGCACTCCGACCCCCGTGATCACTACCCGGCGAGCCACCGGTACGGCCCTCCCCTCGTGTCGGCGTGGCGGCGGTTCACTCCGACGCCGTCCAGTCGTAGAAGCGGGTGGCCATGGCGTCGGCCGGGGTGCGCCAGGTCGCCGGGTCGTACGGCTGGATGAACGGCAGCAGGTCATGGCTGATCTTCATGAAGCGGGGGTCGTTGCGGGATTCCTGGATGCGCTGGCCGCCGTCGTCCTCGGCGAAGTCCTGGAGGTGGAAGTAGAGGCCCTTGTACATGAACAGCCGGCGGCGCAGGGTGCCCATCCGCTCGGGCATGTCGGTCTTGTCGAACTCGGCGAACAGGCGGGCCACTTGATCGCTCGACATGCTGTCCATCCGGGCCACGATCAGGTTGCTGTGCGTCATCTGGTCTCTCTCTTCCGTGCGTCGGGGGGTCAGGGGTGGTACAGCCGGATGAAGTCCGCGACGCCGTCGGCGATCAGCGCGTCGGCCTCGGCGCGCGGCACGGGCAGGGCGCCGAGGAAGGAACGCTGGACCACGCCGGAGGGGACCAGCAGGATGAAACGTTCCGCCGCCTGGTCGGCGTCGGGGATGTCGAGCAGCCCGCGGGCCGCGACGCCCCGGAGCCTGCGGGCCAGCGCCCGACGGGCCTGGCGGGGGCCGGCCGCCTGCCACTTCTCGACGGCTTCGGCCGGCAGCCGGGCCACCTCGGCGCTGACGTGGCGGACGATGGCGAAGTGCTCGCGGAAGGCCTCCAGCGGCGCCAGCCAGGCCCGGCCCAGCGCGATGAGGTCCTGCTCCAGGTCGGTGATCTCCGCCGGGCAGCTCTCGGCGACCGCCGCGAGCGCGGCCGCCACCGAGCCGGAGCTGTCCAGCAGCACACCCACCAGCAGCTGCTCGTGGTCGGGGAAGCAGCGCCGCACGGTGTCCGCCGGGACGCCCGCCTCGACGGCCGTCGCCTCGGCGGTGCAGCGTCTCCAGCCCTCGCGGGCCAGTACGGTGCGGGCCGCCCGGACGATGGAGCGACGCTCGTCGGCCGCTTCGTCCGGCGGCCGGGAGGTGCGCTCAAGGGTGGCCGACGTCGCTCGCGGCAGGGGCATGTCCGGGTTCCTCCTCGTGACGTGCTCGACCGGCCGGCGGGTCCGCCGGCCGGCAAATGGTGCGGGGCGCGTCAGGGAGTGCCGAACCAGCGCTCCAGCGTCATGGGCAGGTCGTGGTGGCTGCCGGGCGCTGCCCAGGCCACGTAGCCGTCGGGCCGGATCAGCAGGGCCGTGGTGTCGCGCAGTTCCGCGTCCGCCGGCACCCCCCGCGGCTTCGCGGTGACGATGTCGACCCGGTCGGCCCAGGGCGCGGCCCGCTGCCGCAGCCGCGCGTTGTCCGCGAGGTCGAGGAGCACACCGCGGGCGGGGTGCAGCAGTTCCGTGCTGGAGGCCGCGGCGCCCGGGCCGGCCAGCTCCAGGCGCGGCATGCGCCGGCCCAGCAGCGGGTGGCTGCCCCTGCCGACGTCGTAGCTGATCTCCAGGCCGCTCACCATGGCGGCGAGGTGGCGCGCCACGTCCTCGTACGCCATCAGTTCCCCGAGCGTGTCGCGCAGCGGCTGCACCTCGGCGCCGCTGAGGAACAGCAGTCCCTGGGCGCGGGTGTTCATCAGCAGCCGGCGGCCGACCGGGTGCCGCTCGCCGTGGTAGGTGTCGAGCAGGGCCGGCGGGGCGTGGCCGCGTACCTCGGCGGCGAGCTTCCAGCCCAGGTTGACGGCGTCCTGGATGCCGGTGTTCATGCCCTGGCCGCCGGCCGGAAGGTGGATGTGGGCCGCGTCGCCGGCCAGCAGCACCCGCCCGCGCCGGTACTCGGTGGCCTGCCGGGCCGCGTCGCCGAAGGCGCTGACCCACACCGGCTCGGCGGCGGATATGTCGTCGCCGGTCAGCCGCTGCCAGGCTGCGGCGACCTCCTCGAAGGGCGGCGGGCCCTCACGCCGGCGCGGCGGTGTGCCGCGTTCGCAGACGATGATCCGGGTGACGCCGCCGGGCAGCGGGCCCACCATCACCATGCCGCCCGGCAGACTCTCGCCGATCATGCGGGGCTTGAGGTCGACGCCCTTGATGTCGGCGAGGTACATCTCCATCGTGGCGGCCGTGCCGGGGAAGTCGAACCCGGCCGCCTTGCGCACGGTGCTGCGCCCGCCGTCGCAGCCCACCAGGTAGCCGGCGCGCAGGGTGTGCGTCCCGCCGGGGCCGCGCACCCCCACCTCGACGCCGTCGCCGTCGTCGCGCACCGAGAGCACCTCGTGACCGCGCCGGAGGTCGGCCCCCAGGCCGGTGGCCCATTCCTCCAGGCGGGTCTCGGTGAGGGACTGCGGCACCGCCTTGGCGGCGCGGCAGGTGGTTTCCCCGAGCACGCCGAAGTCCAGGGGCAGGCCGCCGAAGTGGCCGAGCGTGCTGGTCTCGAGCTCGCCGAAGCGGGCCAGGAGGCCGCGCTGGTCGAAGGTCTCCAGGGTGCGGGCGGTGAAGCCGAGGCCGCGCGACTCCCCCGTACGCCGTTCCAGCCGTTCCAGCACGACGACGTGGACTCCCGCGAGGCGCAGTTCGCCGGCGAGCATCATTCCCGTGGGTCCCGCGCCGACGACGATGACCGGTGCGTCCATCACGTCTCCTTGAATTCGCCTCCGGAGACAGTGCACCGGATCTTGACTACAAGGTTCTTCGGATGCGAACGGGCATTCAATGGCGGTGGATTCAGGACTCGGTCAGGTTCCACAAGAGCCGGTCCACAGCCTTGGCGGACGGCCAAGAGCACGTCAAGGACAGGTCAGGGGCACGGCCCCGGACCCCTGCGCGGGCGGTGTGGTCAGCGGCGCGCGGCGCGGCGGCTGAAGCAGGAACGGACGTCGTTCTCGTTGTAGTACGTGCGCCCGGCCCGGTTGCGGCGGCGCCACCGCTCCTCGCTCGCCAGCCGGTAGACGGTGCCCATGGGCACCTGCCACAGCTGCGCGATGTCGGCCCCGGCCAGCCAGCGTTCGGTGACCGGCGCGGCGGCGCCTTCGTCCGCCGGCCGCGCGGAGTCCATGGAGTCGCTCAGCTCGCTCCACCGGTCGCTGGTCCAGCGGTGCCCCGGATCGGTGTCGCACGCGATCGCGGGACCGGCGGCCCGCTCCCCCGCCCGGCCGGCGAAGGCGAGGGCTCCGGCGCAGCCGGGCTCGGGGCAGGCGCCCAGCCGGATGCTGCGGGCGGGGTCGGGGAAGGCCGCGCGGCGCCCGGCCCGTACCAGGCGGGCGATTTCCTCGCTGGCCTCGGCTGCGGCCGGATGCGCCGCGAGCCAGTCGGTGTGGCGCAGCAGGAAGGCGGTGAGGGCGGGAGCGGTACGGGGCGGCGCGGCGAGTCCGCGCTGCTGGGCGACCAGGCCGCTCCACGATCCGAGGACGGAGACGATGCGGGCCCGTACGTCGGCGGCGGCGGCGTTGAACGGCAGGCCCGGCAGGTCACCGCCGGTGGTGCGCTCGCGCAGGCTGCCGGGGGCGCCGCCGCCGAGGATCCGGCCGCATTCGGCGTGCAGGTGCGCCAGTTCGGCGAGCCCCGCGGTGAAGTGGTCCCGGCACCGGCGGCACAGCCGGGTGCCCGCGGACGTGCGCCGCCGGGTGCCGCCGCCGCGGCAGCCCTCGCCGTGGCACAGAGCCGTCACCGTCATGTCGTTCCCCCTTCTGCTCGTGCGCCGGTCCGTGTCCTGTCGCGGACCGGGGTCAGCCCTGGCCGAACCGGAACCCGACGCCGCGGACCGTGATGATCCAGCCGGCGCCGATCTTGTTGCGCAACGTGCTGACGTGCGTGTCGACGGTCCGGCGCGACCAGGAGTCGCCCCAGACCCGCTCCATCAGGAGTTTGCGCGGGATGACGGTGCCGGGGTGGGAGGCCAGGAGGTAGAGCATGTCGAACTCCTTGCGGGTGGTCTCGACGGGCTCTCCGTTCAAGGTGACCTCGCGGGTCCCCGCGTCGATCCGCAGCGGTCCGGCGGTGATGGCGGCGGCCATCGGGCGCGGCGGGCGCGCACGGCGCATGACCGCCTCCATCCGGGCCATCAGTTCGCGGAAGCCGTACGGCTTGACCAGGTAGTCGTCCGCGCCGGCCTGCAGGCCGAGCACGCGGTCCAGTTCGCTGCCCCGGGCGGTCACCGCGATCACGGCGATCTCGTGGGCTGCGCGGATCCCCCGGCAGACCTCCAGCCCGTCCAGGTCCGGGAGTTCCAGGTCGAGCAGGACGAGGTCGGCGTCGGTGTAGCTGCGCAGGGCCTCGCTGCCGGTGGCGACGATGTCGACCTCGTGCCCGTGGCGGCGCAGACCGCGCGCCAGGGTCTCGGCCTCGACCGCGTTGCTCTCGACGATGAGAATGCGCCACAGCGCCGACTGGGCGGGTCCGCTCGGCTGCGTTCTCAGACCCTCCGCCAGGGAGTGCCCTCCGTTCACTCCCGCAGCGACCGTGTGAGGTTCCAGTACAGCCATGGAACGCTGGTTCATCTGCCCCCCGTCCTCAAGCTCAGTTGAGTCAACGTCAACGAACATACAAACCGCTTCGTCGGTTTGTCAAAGATCTGATTACCCCTCAAACCCTGCCGAGACACGCCACAAAGGGGTTAAAGGGGGTGGGGAGACCAGCGAACTCCACTGGCTTCCCCGATAACCCACTCACCTTGCCGGAGCGCGAACCGCTGGACAATACCAACGAGACGGTTTAATAAGGGAGTAACTGTCATAGGAGCAAGCGTGATGAAACAGGAGCGCGCCCTCCGGACCCGCCAGGCGCTGATCAAGTCGGCTGCCACGGTGTTCGGACGGCGCGGATACGCGGAGGCGACGCTGAACATGATCAGCGCGGGAGCGGGAGTGACCCCGGGCGCCTTGCACTTCCACTTCGAGAACAAGGCGGCGGTGGCGGCCGCGGTCGAATCCGCGGCGGCCGGCTGCCTGCGCACGGTGGCCCACGAGGTCTACGCGCGCCGGACCTCGGCCCTCCAGGCCCTAGCCGACAGCTCGCTGGCCCTCGCCCACGCGCTCCTCTCCGACGTGGTGGCCCGGGCCGGCTTCCAGCTCGGCCACGAGGCCCTGTACCCGACCGTGTACGACCTGCGCGAGGAATGGCACGCCTACGTCCGCCGGCTGCTCAAGGAGGCGGACGCCGAGGACACGCTGCTGCCCGGCCTGTGCCGGCGGCACACCGCCGCGATGGTCGTCGCGGCGACCATCGGCTTCGAGCTACTGGGCCGGGACGACCCCCAGTGGCTCTCCCCGCGTACCCTGACCGGCTTCTGGCAGGTGCTCCTGCCCTGCCTGGCCGACCCGGAGGCGCTGCGCGAACTCGACCTCTGAGGCATCTCCACGGGCGCTCTGAGAGCGCTCCGAACGGCTTCCCGAGCCCCGCCTCGGACGGGGGCGGGGTTCACACCGAACGCAGCGCCCGGCCCGGCTCACCCGCGTACTGCCGCGCCGGCCCGAGGAGCGCCGCGCTCTCGCGCCCGAGCAGCTCGCGGACGTGGCGGCGCGCCGACGCCAGGTCCGTACCCGGCCCCAGCACCCGCTCCACCGCGCGCCCGTCCAGCAGGACGGTGTGCCGGGACACCACCGTGCACCCGGCCCCCGGTTCGGGCAGCACCGACCACTCGCCGGTGTGCGCGGCCAGCAAGGGGTGCGGCCGGGTCTGCTTGTGGACGATGCGTCCGGCCGCCGGGAAGCACACCCGTACCGACTCGGTGGTGTACGCGCGGCCGTCGCCGTTCATCCGGACCACGGCGGCGCGCTGTACGCCGGGCCGCTCCTCGGTGGCCTCGGCGCGGACGACGTCCGCGACCCGGCCGGTCCAGGAGCCCACGCCGTACAGGAGGTCCAGGAGCCGCTCGTCGGGCCCGGGCAGCCGCACGCGGTCCTCGAAGGTCAGCAGCAGCCCGTCCAGCGCCGTCCAGCGCTCGGCGGCCGCCCTGAGTCCGTCCAGTGCGGCGCGGGCGCCCCGTCCGGCGGCGGCGAGCGCCCGGTCCGTCCGCGCCGTCCCGGCCCCCGAGACGGTCGTCTCCTGCTCCAGCGTCAGCCTCGACCAGCCGGGCGCCAGTTCCGTGACGCTCAGAACGCCGGTCACGGAGGTGAACGGGGCCTGCGGATCCTCCTGGCGGAAGCCGGCCCGCAGCGCCCCCGCGTCGAGGGTCCGGCGCCACCGCGACGACGCCACGGCGCCGTCCTCGGGGGCGGACCACAGGCAGAACCGGTCCCGGTCGCCGTCGGCGTCCAGCGGCTCCACGTGCAGGGCGTCCGGCAGGAACAGCGGCCAGTGGGTGGTGTCGGCGACCAGTGCGTACAGGACGCCGGCCGGGGCGGCGGCGTCGACCGCGCACGACACCCGGTGTGCTCGCCCGAAAGACATCGGACACCTCCTCCAACGCTTGACGCAGACCATGTCCGACGCCGCCGGAATCCCGCCGGAGCCGTGCCGGAGTCCCGCTGGAGGATCACACGGCGGCGCGGGCGCCCAGCACGCTGTTGACGAGGGCGAGGTAGCGCCGCGGGGTGTCGGCCAGTTCGAGCAGCTCACCGTCCAGCAGGATGTCGAACTTCCGCTCGATGTAGCCGGTGGTCTGCAGGACGGAGAGACAGTCGTAGCCGAGTTCCATCCAGTAGAGGTCGAGGGCGTCCTCGTCCAGTACGACGCCTTCCTCCTCGCCTCCCCAGAACCGCAGGACGCGGGACAGGTCGGTGAGCTCCAGCCGGTCCATGGCCTACCTTTCTCCTCCTGCGGGAGCGGTCCGCCGCCCCCGCGGCCCGACGCGGCGCGCCGGGCCGAGCAGAGTCTGGCCGCGCGCGCTCAAACCCTCCTTGAGCGCGCGTGCGGCGCCGCTCGAGCAGCGCCGCCCCGTGCGGCGGCCGTGCGGCGGCCGTGCGGGTCAGGCCGCGTACAGGTCGAAGGTCGAAGTGCGGCGCGGGCCCGCGACCACGTCCAGGGCCGGGTCCACCCGCAGCATCGCCTGGTGCAGGCGCTGGAGCTGGTGCGAGGGCTCCACGCCCAGGTCGTCGATGAGCCGGGTGCGCAGCCGGCGGTAGACGTCCAGCGCGGTGGCCTGCCGGCCCGACCGGTACAGCGCCACCATGGCCTGGGAGTGCAGGCCCTCGTGCTGCGGGTGCCGGGCCATCAGTTCGGCGAGTTCCGCGAGCAGTTCGGTGTGCCGCCCCAGTCGCAGGTCCACGTCGATGCGCCGCTCGGTGGTCACCAGCCGGCTCTCCGCCAGCCGCAGCACCTCGATCTCCAGGACCGGTCCGACCCGTACGTCGACCAGCGCCGGCCCCTCCCACAGTGCGAGCGCCTTGCGCAGCAGGTCGGCCGCGCGCTCGTCGTCCCCGGCCTCGAAGGCGCTCTGGCCGCCGGCCACGAGGCTCTCGTACGCGTGGACGTCCACGCTCTCGGGCGGGATCTGGAGCAAGTAGCCGCCGTGCCGGGTGGTGAGCACGTCCTTGGCCGAGCCGGGGCCGCCGGGACCCATGGCCGTCCCGAGGCGCCGGCGCAGCTGGAGGATGTACGTCTGCAGCGTGGTGAGCGCGCTCTGCGGCGGTTCGGTGCCCCAGATCTCTTCCATGAGGGTGGGGATCGGCGCCACCTTGCCGGGGTGGAGCGCGAGGAGCGCCAGGATCTGGCGCGGCTTGCCCGCCGTAGGAACGATCGATCCCCCGTTGACTTCGGCATTCAACGGACCCAGAACCTGAATCTTCACGGTCTCCCGTCTCCCCTCCGGAATGGGTCGAGATGCTCACGGCTGTCAGCATTCGACGCGAGCACGGTAGCGGCGCGGTGTGCGGTGTCCCCGAAATCTCGAGCCGCTGTCGAGCGGCGCTCCGCGGGCGGTGGGCCGGCCCGTCAGCCCGCCGGGACCAGCCGCTTGCGCGCCGGGCGCGCCGTCTCCTCCTGCGCGTCGGCGGCTTCGGGGTCGGCCAGCAGGATCGACCGCTGGAGCGCGCGCAGCGCGCCCGAGGGTTCGATGCCCAGTTCCTCGACGAGGTTGGTGCGCAGCCGCTGGTAGGCGGTGAGCGCTTCGCCGCGGCGGCCGGAACGGTGCAGGGCGAGCATGAACTGGCCGTGCAGGTTCTCGTGGGTGCGGTAACGGCTGGCCAGCACGGTCAGTTCGGCGAGCAGTTCCCGGTGCCGGCCCAGCCGCAGGTCCGCCTCGATGCGCCGGTCGAGGGCGCACAGCCGGGTCTCCTCCAGCCGCCAGGTCTCCATGTCCAGCTGCACGCCGCCCGTCACGTCGGCGAACGCGGGCCCGGACCACAGGGCCAGCGCCTCGCGCAGCAGCCGCGCCGCGCCGCGGTGGTCGCCGGCGTCCATGGCCCGGTAGCCGAGGCCCGCGAGCCGGTCGAACTCGCGGACGTCGCTGGTGCCGCCGGCGCTGTTCAGCTGGTAGCCGCCGGGCAGCGTGAGCAGGACGTCCTTGGCGGTGCGGGTACGGTCGCCGCCTTGTTCCAGTGCCGCGGTGATGAGGGTGCGCAGCTGGAGCACGTACGTCTGCAGGGTGGTGCGGGCGCTGCGCGGCGGTTCGCCGCCCCACAGCTCCTCGATCAGCGCGGTCACCGGGACCACCCGGTCGGCGTGCAGCGCGAGCAGCGCCAGGACCTGCCGGGGCTTGGCGGCGGTCGGGGTGATGGATGTGCCGTTCTCCCGTACCGCCAGTGCGCCCAGTACTTCGATGTCCACGACGTGCTCCCCCTGCTTGGTCCTGGATGCTTCCTTGAGTCCCACTGGAATGAGGAAAAAACAGCATCGCCGGTTTGTCAATACCAGACCGTTCGTACTGTTTCGTTCGAGACAGTGTCTTGAATTGCCTCAACTGGCTTCCGACCTGCGACTCTTCCCTTCGGGAGGCCTCTCGGCACCGCTGGGGCCCACAAAAAAATCCCCTCGGGGCGAAGCCCGAGGGGAGGCGGAAGTGCCCCGGAACCGACCGCGTGGTCCGGTCACGGTCCGGCGACGGGAGCGGGGAGGCGCACCGGGGCAGGCCTCAGGAGGCGCGGGCGGACCGGACGGAGGACGGCGCGCCCGACCCGCCGGCCGTCACGTCACCGAGCCGGTGCCGGGCCGTCAACTGGGGCAGCATCAGCCCCCAGTAACGGGTGAGCGAGGACCGCGAGGACCACTCGCGCCGGTCGGCCCCGAGCACCTCGAAGCCGACGATCGCCGCCACGACGGCCGCGGCGGCATCCTGCGGCGACACCCCGTCGGCCAGCAGCCCTTCGGCCGCCGCCTCCCGGAACATGGCCTCGACCCAGCGCTGCCACTGCCGGCGTACCGCCCAGCCGCGCTCGCGGCCCACCGCCGAACGGGCGCCGTTGCCCGCGACCAGCCCGAAGGCCGCGCTGACGACGGCGTCCCGGGCCAGCACGGCGACCAGTTCGTGGGTCGAATCGATCAGGGTCTGGAGGGAGTTGCCCGCGGCGAGCCGGGAGACGGTGATCCTCCGCAGGGATTCCGCCGCCCGGTCGACCACCGCGTCGGCCAGGGCGGACTTGCTCCCGAAGTGGAAGTGCAGCCCGCCCGTGCTGACTCCGGCCCGCCTGCTGATGTTGGCGATGGAGGCGGTCTCGTACCCCTCCTCCGCGAACACCTCTGCGGCGGCACGGACCAGACTTTCGCGCGTACGGGCCGCGCGCTCCTGCTTCACCATGGCATCTCCACAAACCGTATCAGCGGTTTGCCCCGGGGAACGTGTGGATCGTGATCGCGGCCGGGCCGGCCGGCCCGGCTTCCGGCCCGGCCGGCTCGGCCGGATCAGGGAACCACCGCTTCCACGGCCGGGGCCTGCGTCGCCTCCGCCTCTTCCCCGAGGGACAGTTCCAATTCCCGGATCTCCGCCACGACCCGGTCCCCCCGGTCGGCCGCCATGTCCAGGCGGGCGAGCACCGCGGGAGTCGCGATGCTGGGGTAGATGTGCTGGTAGAGCGAGGCCACCCGGTATTCGAGGTCCGCCCGGCCGGTCAGCGTCTGGGAGTAGAGCTGCACGCCGGCCCAGCCGGCGGAGATGATCCAGGCGGCTTCCGCGGGTTCCACGTGCGGGAGCAGTTCGCCCTGGGCCTTCGCCTGCGCCAGCCGCTGTTCGGTGACGTCGATCCAGGCGGGCACCGATCCGCCGCCGAAGATCTCCCGCATGTCGGGCCCCAGGGACAGCCGCGCGCCGGCACTGAGCATGGGGTGGCGCCGCATCCGGTGGCCGAGCACCATGCCGACGTCGAAGAGTTCCTGGAGCTTGCTCTCGCGCGGGGGGACACCGCCTTCGGCCATCTGCTCGTCGAGTACGCCCTGCGCCAGTTCCTGCTTCGAGGAGAAGTGGAAGTACAGCGCACCCTTGGTGACGCCCGCCCGGGCGAGGATGTCCGCGATCGTCGCCGCCTCGTAGCCCCGCTCGTCGAAGACGGCGGCCGCCGCCTCCAAGATTGCGCGCCGCGTGCGGACCGCACGCTCTTGCCGTGCCACGATGCCTCCGATGGTGTGTGGGAAAACCGACCAAGGGGCTCTCTACGGAGATCCCCCTCTCCCCCACCTTAAAAAGAACCAGAAGGTCCGTATTTTATCAACCCCAAGAAGGTAACAACCTGGAGTTGGAGGCGCTTTCACCGTGCCGTCTCCTCCCGTCGACTCGGTTCACACGGCGACGGGCCACCCTCTTCCGGGCCCGGACCCCTATCCGTACCGTTGAAGAAAATACTAAACCGCTTGATCGGTTTGTTCACGGCCTGCCGAGTCACGGCCCGGCGCCGCCGCCGAGGTCGCCGGAACCGTTCTTCGCAGGCGGCAGGGGGTACGGACATTTGCCGTGGGCACCCCCGCGCAGTGCGCCCCAATGAGCGGAACACTGCCTCCCACTTGGGACGGGACCTCCGGGTCCCACGCAGTGCGATCAGTTCGTAACGTGCCTGGTAGGGGTCGGGATGGGGGGCTCCAGCGGCACGTTCGGCGCACCCCCGCGGCCCGGGCCATGTAACAACTGGGCGTCCGAACTACCTTGCAAACAAAACCGGAGAGTACGTATCTTGCGTGATCAGGAGAGCGCCCCAACCGTCGTCACGACTCTGTGGAGAGGTCAATGACCCTGCTGACGTTCCAGACCGACGCCCAGGTGCAGCCCCTGTCTGGAACAGGGGCACCTTGGGCGCGCTGCAACGACCTTCCAGAGCTCACGAGCACGGTACCGAGGGAATACGTCCACCGGAGTTCCGTCGCGGAGGTGTTCCTGACCGGTTACCGGCGCATAGGTGACGACCTCTTCCTGCTCAACGGCCAGTGGCCCCGCGCCCACACCTTCTTCACCACCGCCGACGGCATGAGCCACGACCCGGTCCAGGCCGGCGAGACCATCCGCCAGGCCGGGCTGCTGCTGTGCCACGCCGAGTACGGCGTACCGCTCGGGCACAACGCCCTGCTGTGGAACCTCGGCTTCAAGACCGATCCCGCGCAGCTGTTCATAGGAACCCGCCCCACCGACCTGGAACTGATCGCCTCCTGCCGGGACTTCGGCTGGAAGGGCAACCGGTTCTCCGGCTTCCTGGAGGTGAGCGTCCGCCGCGACGGCCGGGTGACGGCCACCGGCACCGCGTTCTTCAGCTTCGTCCCGCCGGCGGTCTACAGACGGTTGCGCGGCGAATGCACCAGCAGCGCCGCGGCGCCCGTGCCGCGGGCGACACCGATCCCCGCGGTCCAGGCCGGCCGGATCCTGCCGATCGACGTCGTCCTCGCCCCCGCCGAGGGCCCGGACCGCTGGCTGCTCAGCCCGCACCTGAGCCACCCGATCCTGTTCGAGCACGCCAACGACCACCACCCCGCGATGGTCCTGATCGAGGCGGCCCGGCAGGCCGCGTACAGCACCTTCGCGACCGACTCGTTCAGCCTCACGGGCATCGAGTCGTCCTTCCTCAACTACGCCGAACTCGACGCCCCGTGCTGGATCGAGACCGAGGTGGCCCCTTCATCGGACCCCGGCGTCCGCACGGTGCAGGTGGTCGGCCGTCAGGGCGACGTGAAGGTCTTCGAGGCCCTGGTCACCGGTACGGTGTCGGTCGCCGCCGGATCCGGGTCCGGCATCCTGCCCCCGGCCGCCTTCCCCGCCGCACCGGTCACCGCACCGGCGCTCGCCGCCCTCTGATCCCGGTACCAGGCGGCGTACCGCTCGAACGCCTCCGCCAGTCGCGGTCCCGGCCCGGCCCCCACCAGCTTCCACAGCCGCCCGCTGTCGTACCAGTGGTCGACGGCGAGCAGCGAGAGCCTGCGGCGTACCAGCGGATTGTCCGCGCCGCCCAGCAGCGCCAGCGCCTCCTCCAGGGTGACCTCGCCCTCCGGCAGCGGCAGGTCCAGCGCCCGGGCGACGGCGGTGACCAGCTCCCGGCAGCTCACGGGTTCCGGGTGGGAGGCGTGCAGCACCTGTCCGGCGGGCAGTCCGGGCAGCCGGGCCAGGTCCGCCACCGCCCCGGCCAAGGCGTCCACCGAGATCATCGACATCCGCGCCCGGCCGCCGTCCACCCAGTGCGGGAGCCGGCCCACCAGGTCCGCGACCGCGGGGATCACCCAGGTGTCCCCGCGGCCGTAGACCAGGTGCGGCCGCAGTACGGTGCCGCCCGCCGCGAGGACCAGCCGCTCGCCTGCCAGCCGGGTGATGCTGGTCGAGGAGGACGGCTCCTCCGCCAGGACCCCCTCTGCCGCGCCCCGGTGCGGCTCGTCCCGGTACACGGCTGCGGTGCCGAGGTGCACGAAGCGCCGTACGCCCGCCCGCGCCGCCTCGGCCAGCAGGGCCCGGGTGCCTTCGGTGTTGACCGCCCGGCACTCCTCCTGCGTTCCGCCGATCCGGGCCGCGAGGTGCACGACGGTGGTGACGCCGTCGCAGATCCCGCGCAGCGAGGCCGGGTCGGTGAGGTCGCCGGTGACGCTCTCCACGGCCGGTGCGCCGGCGCCGTCCCCGGGCGTGGGCCGGCGGTGGGTGAACAGCCGCAGCAGGGGGGCGTCCGGGCCCGTGGACCGCAGCCGCTGCGTCACGTGGGAGCCGACGAAACCGGTGCCGCCCGTCACGAGGATCCGTTCGGGTATCAACGACAGCCTTTCGCCGGGGAGCTGGGGTTCTCGTCCTGTCATACCCCATGCCCGGCCCGACGATCACCTGGCCGCGAGAAAGTAGGCTGAGAATATGACCAGCTCAACTCCCCGTCTGACGCCGGTGACCCCCGATAACTTCGATGCCGTGTGCGCGATCCGGCTCCACGCGCATCAGGAGCACTTCGTCTCCCCTGTCCTGAAATCGCTTGCCGAGGCGTACGTTCACGGGCCGCTCGCCTGGCCGCGGGCCGTCGTCGACGGGGACGAGGTGGTGGGGTTCGTCATGGCGTTCCTGGACTTCCCGTGGGACGGGAACCCGGCCGACCGGCGCTCGGGCCTGTGGCGCCTGAACGTCTCCGCCGACCACCAGGGCAAGGGGTACGGGCGCTTCGCGGTCGGGGCCGTCGCCGAGGAGATCCGCCGCTCGGGCGGATCGCGCCTCTACGTCACCTGGCACCCGGGGGAGGGCGGTCCCGAGCCGTTCTACCTCGGGCTCGGTTTCCGCACCACGGGCGAACTCAGCGGCGGCCAGCGGGTGGGTGTCCTCGACCTGCCGCCGTCCGCGTAGCGGCGGCTCGCCGGCGCACGGCCCGCTACGGGGCGGCAGACCCGGCCAGGTGGTGGGCCACGAGGGCGTTGGCGTGGCCGTGCCCCAGTCCGTGCTCTGCCTTCAGCCAGGAGACCAGTTCCGTGTGCTTGCTCAGCGGGGAGGTCCACAGCAGCTCCTGCCATTGCGCGATCGGGCGGCCGTACTTCCGCTCGATCGAGGGGAAGTAGCTCGCGGGCCCCTTCACCGGGGCGCTCACGCCGTCACCGGCCGGTAGGTGCAGACGTTCACGCCCGTGGACCCGGTGACCACCGAGACCGGCTCCGGCGTGCGCAGGCCGCCGTCCTGCGGGAAGACGAACTTTATGCCGCCGAGCAGCACCGGCATGACGACGAGCCGCAGTTCGTCGACCAGGCCCCCGCTCGGCAGGCTCCGGACGAGGGTCGGGCTGCCCATGACGACCACGTCGCCCCCGTCGGCCGCGCGCAGCTCCCCGATCCGGGCGACGGCCTCGGCGGCCGGGACGAGCCGGGTGTTCTCCCAGGTCAGTTCGGCTTCGCCGAGCGTGCCGGACACCACGTACTTGGGCAGCGAGTTCATCCGGTCGGCGAAGGGGTCGCCGGCCCGCTCGGGCCACGCCGCGGCCTTCGTCTGCCGCGTCCGGCGCCCGAACAGCAGCGCATCGGCGGCGGCCAGGGTGTCGGTGAAGGGACCGCCGACCACCTCGGGGTCGAAGAACGGGTGCGACCAGCCGCCGTGGCCGAAGCCGCCGTCACCGGCCGGTCCGGCGCTCACGGCGGCCAGCCACCCGAGGCCCAGCGCGCCGCAGGTGACGGCCAGGACGGAGGCGGCCGAGGCCATGAAGCCGCCGACCACGGCCACGGGGACGGGCCGGGAGGTCACGGCCCGGCCGCGCCGGCCGCGGGCGGCGACACTGCGGCCCAGGGCGACGAAGGCGAGGCAGAGCGCGAGGCGTGGGCACGGGGCGCCCGAAACTCATCGGCTCCCGGCCGGCCGGTTCACCCGCCCTGCCCGGCCCGCACCTCCGTGTTCTGGCAGGCCGTCAGCAGCCAGCGCCCGTCGCCCTGCCGGGTCATCACGTACAGCGGCGCCCCCGCGCTGCGGTCTCCCTCCGTCGGCGCGTACACCTGACGGACCTTCACCGCGGCCACGTCCGGCCGCAGGAACAGGGTGTGGGTCACCTCGTACGTCACCTCGCCGTCCCAGTCGGCGGCCGGCAGCACGGCGCGGGTGAAGGCGGCGATCTCCTCGAAGCCGATCAGCACCTTGCCGTGGGCGGTGGTCCATATCGCCTCGGGGTGGAAGAGCTCGAGGAAGCCCTCTGCGTCCTTGGCCCGTTGGGTGCGCTCGACGGTGGCGACCACCTCCGCGATGGCGTTGAGGTCGGCGTTGCGGGATCCGCTGGCGTTGTCCATGGCGACCACGGTGCACCCTCAAGCATGGTTGAGGTCAAAGAATATGATCACATGGCGGTATGACGAGGACTCTGTACCTGCTCTGCTCCGCCGCCCCGCCCGTCTTCGACGTGGCGCATGTCGTCGAGGACGCCCAGTCGCGCGGCTGGGACGTCTGCCTCGGTCTCACCCCGTCCGCCGCGCACTGGGTGTCCGGAAGCCTCGACGGACTGGCCGCGCTCACCGGGAACCCGGTGCGGTGGCAGTACCCGCTGCCCGGCGAGCCCGACGTCTGGCCGGCCGCCGACGCGGTGCTGTTCGCCCCCGCCACGTTCAACTCGCTGAACGCCTGGGCCCTCGGGCTCACCGACCGGTTCGTCGCCGGTCTCGCCGCCGAGGCCATCGGCAGCGGCACCCCGACCGTGGCCGTGCCCTGCCTCAACGCCGCCCTGGCCGCGCACCCGCGCTTCGAGCTGTCCTTGAGCGTGCTGCGGGGCGCCGGCGTGGAGCTCCTGTACGGCGAGAACGGCGCCGCGCCCGCCCTGCCCGGCGAGGCCGCACCCTTCCCGTGGGCGCCGGCCCTGGACGCCGTGGACCGGGCGACGGCCCGCCCGGCCCCGTAGCCGGGCGTCCGGCTACTCCCCGGTGACCCCGTCGATCACCTCGCGCAACAGGTCCGCGTGCCCGTTGTGCCGGGCGTACTCCTCGATCATGTGGGCGAGGACGTAGCGCAGCGAGTACTTCTCGTCCCCGAAGCGCCCCTGGGCGTCCAGCGATCCGGCCGCGTCCACGATGGCCCGCGACCGGGCGCAGGTCTCTTCCCAGATCCGGAACGACTCGGCCGGGTCCGCGTCCTCGACGTGGAACTCCGTCCACTCCCCGGCCGCGTTCCTCGGGAAGTAGCCCCGTACGTCCTCACCGTTCACGACGTTGCGGAACCAGCCCCGCTCGACCTCCGCGAGGTGGCGCACCAGCCCCAGCAGGCTCAGCCCCGACGGGGCGATGGCCCTGCGCCGCAGCTGCTCGTCCGTCAGGCCGGCGCACTTCATCTTCAGGGTGTCGCGCTGCCACTGCAGCACGCTGGTCAGTGTGGCCCGCTCATCGCCGTCCTGCTCGGGCGGCGTCCTCTTCTCATCGTTCACCACTCCATGATCACCGCAACCCACGGCAGAAGCCACGCACTTCCCCGCCCGGCAGCCGCCCGACGTGCTAGCGCCCGGTCGAAGCCGGCCTCGGCCGCCACCCGGAAGCGGAACCCCGAGGCGTCGAAGAGGGTGATCTCCCGCGTCGCGGTGCGCCCCGCGCCCAGCCGGTGCCGGTGCCTCCCGGCGCCGGCACTCCCATCCCCGCGGGCGATGGCGGCGCCATGAGCCGACCGTTCGCTCGCAGTACGCGCGGGACACCTCACCCGACGCCGGCCACCGCACCGGCACCGGCACCGGCAGCCTCATCCGCTTCCGCCACTCCGCCCGTCCGGTACTCCGCCACTCGCGCCCCTCCCACCAGGCTCGGCAGCAGCAGCCCCCACAACGCCGCTACCTTCCGCCGCAGCTCCGCGTACGACAACCCGGTCCCGGACAGCACCTCGATCCCCGAGAGCGCGGCAGCGACCAACGCCTCCGCCTCCTCCCACCGCTCCCGGCCGAGCCCTCCGTCCCCACCGAGACCCGCGTCCCCGATGAACCCGGCTCCGGCCAGCTCCCCCGCGTCCCGCGCCATCCGCAGCAACCCGCACACCGAAGCCAACCACGCCCCGTGGAAGTCCATCACCGCCGGCTGCTGGCCCGCGCACTCCTTGGTGATCCGGAAGCTCGCCGGGATCGCCGCGTCCTCGTGCAGCGTCCGCGCCAGCCAGTGCGTCGTGTCGATCAGCACCTGCAACGGCGAGGCCCCACCCTCCCGCAGCCCTCGTACCGCCTCGTGCAACAGCCGGCACCCCCTGCGCTGCACGGCGTCGGCCAGGTCGTCCTTCGACGCGAAATGGAAGTACAGCGCCCCCTTGGTGACACCCGCCGCACGCGCGATGTCCCCCAGGGTCGCGTTGGCGTAGCCGTGGCGGTGGAACAACTCGGCCCCGGCGAAGACCAACCGCCTACGTGTCCGCTCCGACCTCTCCTGCACCGCTCGTCTCCTCTCGCCCGCGCCGCCACGCACGCACCACACCGCTCCGACCCGACCCGCACATCAGGCCCGCGCACCACACCCGTACCTCATGCCCGTACCTCACGCCCGTACGAGCCGCTCCCGCACGTCCGCCACGCCGGCCCCGGCACCAACCCCGACACCGGCCCCGGCACCGACCACCCGTCCCGCGGCCACCCCGTCCGGCCCCGCCATCAGGATCGACCGCTGCAACCGCCGCAGCGCGGCCGACGGCTCCAGGCCCAAGTCGCGTACCAGCGTCGTCCGCAGCCGCTGGTACACGTCCAGCGCCTCGCCCCGCCGCCCCGACCGGTGCAGCGCGAGCATGAACTGCCCGTGCAGGTTCTCGTGCGTGCGGTACCGGCTCACCAGCACCGTCAGCTCCGCCAGCAGCTCCCGGTGCCTCCCCAGCCGCAGGTCCGCCTCTATCCGCTGGTCCAGGGCGCACAGCCGGGTCTCCTCCAGCCGCCGCGTCTCCATGTCCAGCTGGACGCCGCCGTGCACGTCGGCGAAGGCCGGACCGGACCAGAGCGCCAGCGCCTCGCGCAGCAGCCTCGCCGCCCCCGGATGGTCGCCGGCGTCCATCGCCCGGTAGCCCATCCCCGAGAGCCGGTCGAACTCCCGCACGTCGCTCGTGCCGCCCCCGCTGTTCAGCAGGTACCCGCCCGGCAGCGTGACCAGCACGTCCTTCGCCGTCCGTGAGCCGTCGCTCCCCTCCAGGGCGGACGCGATGAGCGAGCGCAACTGCAGTACGTACGTCTGCAACGTCGTACGGGCACTACGCGGGGGCAGACCGCCCCACAGCTCCTCGATCAGCGCCGATACGGGTACCACCTGATCGGCATGGAGGGCCAGGAGCGCCAGGACCTGCCGGGGCTTGGGGGCGGTCGGCGTTATGGAGATCCCGTTCTCCCGTACGGCCAGTGCGCCCAGTACATCGATGTCCACGTCGTACTCCCCTGTCCTTGGATGAGTCGCAGGAGCCAGTAAAAAACGGGACAGACGGTTTGTCAACCGAGATCACGCCAGGCGCTTTCTTGCCAGCCCTCCCTGACCTCCCTCGTTCCCACCAGCCCCACCTGCAACGTTCCCATTGCCCGCAATCCTCCCCTCCTCGCCATCCCCTATTTTTCAAACCGTTCGGTCTTGTTCCGCTACCTCGGCGCCTGCCTGCCCAGCATCAGCGTCCAGATCCGGGCCACCGTCTCCGGCGCAGCCCAGCCCGGCTCGGCTGCGCCCATCACCTCCAGCCCGACCGTCGAGGCCACCACCGCGCGCGCCACGTCCCGCCGCGACACGCCTTCCGCCAGCGCCCCGCCGCGTTCGGCGGCCGCCAGTAACTCGTCCACCCACAACCGCCACCTCCCCCACACGTCGATCCGGCCCCCGCGCGAGACGTCGGCGGCCAGCCCGAAGCCGGCCCGCACCACGACGTCCTCGGCCAGCAGCACCATCAGCGCGGACGTCGAGTCCGACAAGACGCGCAATGGGTCCGCCGCCGCCTCCCCGGCCGCCCTGGCGGTGTCGATGATCCGCCGCACCGCGTCCACGGACCGGTCCTCGACGGCCCGGGCGAGCGCGGCCTTTCCGGCGAAGTGGAAGTGGAACCCCCCGGTGGTCACGCCGGCCCGGCGGCTGATCGTCGCGACGGACGCGGCGGCGAACCCCTCCTCCGCGAACACCTCCGCCGCGGCGCGCACGAGTGACTCCCGCGTGCGCGCCGCACGCTCCTGCTTATCCATGGGGGCTCCACAAACCGCATGCGCCGCATGCGCGGTACACCTGAGGGGGTGTGACGAGTTCGGGCGGCCACAGTCGGCGCCCGCAACCGAGTCCGGGCGGACTCCCAGTGGAGTCACAGCTTCCAGTCCCCGCCGGCCGCTCCACGCACCCTCCACACAACCCGTCCACCCGCTGCTCCGCGCCCGGCAGGAACGATCACCGTGACGGCCCGGGCCCAAGCCGGGTACCCGCTGCTACTGTCAACCTCCATGAGCGGTGACAACGGTGTTCTCAAAGGCAAGTCGGCCCTGATCACGGGTGCCAGTGCCGGCATTGGGGCTGCCGCCGCCCGGGTGTTCTGCCGTGAAGGCGCGGCGGTCACCCTGGTGGCCCGGCGCGAGCCGCAACTGGCGGCGCTCACCGAGGAACTGCGCGCCGCCGGGCACCGGGCCCAGTACGTCGTCGCCGACGTCGCCAACGCCGAGGACGTGGCCCGCGCCGTCGCCACGGCCGTGGAGACGTACGGCAGGCTGGACGCGGCTTTCAACAACGCCGGTATCGGCGTCGAGCCGAAGCCCATGCACCTCCTCGACGAGGACGCCTACGACAGCACCATGGACACCAACGTCCGCGGCGTTTGGAACTGCATGCGCCACGAGATCCGCGCGATGCTGCTCACCGGGGGCGGTGCGATCGTCAACAACAGCAGCACCGCCGGGTTGGTGGCCACCCCGGTGTCGGCCCCGTACATCGCCTCGAAGCACGCCGTCATCGGCCTGACCAAGGCCGCCGCCACCGAGTACGCACCCCACGGCATCCGCGTCAACGCCGTGGCTCCCGGCTCCACGCGCAGCGAGATGATCGACGGCTGGCTCAAGAACAACCCGGAGATGGAGGACGTACTCCTCCAGGCGGCGCCGCTCCCCCGGATCGCCGATCCGGCCGAGATAGCCGAAGCAGCCGTCTGGCTGTGCAGCGACCGCGCCTCGTTCGTGGTCGGCACCACCCTCTCAGTGGACGGCGGTTGGACCACCCGCTGAGACACCCCGGGCATTAACGCCGTTAACGGCCAACGGGTCCACCACAGCGCGGCGTTAACGGCGTTAACGCTCAACGGGATCATGGCGCGCCCGCGTTAACGGCGTTAACGGGCAAAGGACCACCGGGCGCCCGAGTTAACGGCGTTAACGCCGTTAACGCCCAACAGGGTCGCCGCCAGCCCGCGTCAACGGCGTCAACGCCGCCCCGACCGCCGCCCCGCCATCCGCCGGACCACCGGCCCCGTCAGCGCCGTCGTCACCACGGCCATCAGCACCAGCATCGTGAACAACTGCGGCCCGATCACCCCGAGGCCGAGCCCCACGTTCAACACCACCAGCTCCGTCACCCCCCGGCAGTTCAGCAGCGCCCCCAGCAGCACCGCGTCCCGCACCGGTTGCCCCGCCGCCAACGCGGCCCCCGCTCCCCCGCCCCACTTCGCGGCGACCGCGACCACCAGCACCGCCACCGCGCACAGCCACGCCCCCGTGTCGCCGCCCAGCAGCCCGATGTCCGTCCGCAACCCGCTCCCGACGAAGAACAGCGGCAGCAGCACCGGCACCACCACCTCCCGCATCCGCCGGGCCGCCCGCTCCACCGACGCCCGGTCCCGCGGCACCACCGCGCCGAAGACGAACGCCCCGAACAGCGCGTGCACCCCGATGGCGTCCGTCGCGTACGCCGCCAGACACAGCCCCGCGAACAGCCCGACCACCCCGCCGCCGTCACCCCACCGCTCGGCACACCGGGCCAGTACCGGCCGTACGCCGAACCACATCCCGCCGAGGAACCCCCCGGCGAGCACCCCGGTCAGCACCGCCCCGCCGACGCCGCCCCCGCCCCCGTCCGCCACCGCCACGACCACCGCCAGCAGGCACCACGCCACCACGTCCGCGACCGCCGCGCACGCCATCGCCACCGCCCCCACCGGCGTCCCGTACAGCCCCTGCTCCGTCAGGATCCGCGCCAGCACCGGGAACGCCGTCACGCTCATCGCCACGGCCACGAACAGTACGAACTCCCCCCGGCCCACCCCGTCCGGCGCGAAGGACCCGTACATCACCGCCGCCAGCAGCCCGCCCAGCAGCAGCGGCACGGCCACACTCGCCTGGCTCACCACCGCCACGACCCGGCCGCGCCCGCGCAGCAGACCGGGCTCCAGCTCCAGCCCGACGAGGAACATGAAGACGACGAGGCCCAGGTTCCCCAGCACCCCCAGGTACGGGAGCACCTCCACCGGCAGCAACCAGCCCTGCCCCGCCGGCCACACCCACCCCAGCAGCGAGGGCCCGAGCAGGATCCCCACGGCGATCTCCCCGACCACCGCCGGCTGCCCGCACCTGCGCGCCGCCACGGCGGCCGCCCCGCACAGGAGCAGGACCACCGGCACCGCGACCAGCACCCCCGGCAGCGGATCACCCGCCACAAGCCCCTCCCGAAGACGGCGTCCCCGGCCACCTCCCCCCGGCTCCCCGCACCGGAAACGGGCCGACGCCACAACGCCGGGACTTCCGAAGGTCCCCCGCCCCCGCCCCCGGAAGTCAGGAGGCGCCCCGCCGCCCTTCCACCAGCAAGCCGATCCCGTCGAGGATCCGCTCCAGCCCGAACTCCAACGCCTGGTCCTGTCCCCCGTGCGCCGCGACCGAGGCCAGCGCGGCCGTCAGCGCCGGGTACCCGGCCCCGTGCTCCCGCATCACCTCGTCCAGTACCCGCCCGAGGTCCGCGTCCGGCCCGGCGGCGGTGCCGCCCATCGCCCGCTCCTGCTCGGCGATCCCCCGTACGTGGCCGGACACCAGCACCACCGCGTCCATCGCCTCCGCTCCGCTCAGCACGCACTCCTCCATCGCCGCGAGCGCCCGCTCCATCCAGCCCACCTCCCGCGGACCCATCACCCGAGCCCCGACGGTCGCCTCCAGCAGCCAGGGGTGCGCCCGGAACCCCGCGTACAACGCCCGCGCCCACCCGCCGAGCCGCTCACGCCACCCGTCCCGGGCGGCCAGCTCCGCGTCCAGCCCGGCCGGATCCGGCATCGCCGCCTCCACCATCAGCGCGACCAGCTCGGCCTTCCCCGGCACGTAGCGGTACAGCGCCATCTTGGTGACCCCGAGTTCCCCGGCCACGAGCTGCATCGAGACCCCGCCGAGCCCCTGCGCATCGGCGATGGCGACCCCGGCCGCCGCGATGCCCGCCAATGTGAGCCCCCGCTTGGGCCCCCTCGCCGGCTGCACCGACGGCCCCCACAGCAGCCCCACCACCGCGCCCCACTCGCCGTCCATCGGTTCCCTCCACCTCGCCCACGAAATTGCGTCCACCGTACACGTTAACGGCGTTAACGGCGTTAACGGCATGAAGGTCCGGCCCGGACGGCGAAGAGGTCGGCCCCGCGCCATGGGCGCCGAGCCGACCTCTTCTCGTTCTGCCTGGGACCGCCGGTCAGTCCGTTCCGAACTCCATCGCCGCGCGGTCCAGCATCTCCTCGTCCCCGGAGACCTCGCCGCGGGAGGCGATGGCCTCCGCGCCACCTTCCGGCATGCTGCCGATCAGCCCGGTCGCTGCCGCCTGGGCCGCCCCGATCGCGGGGTTGGCGGTGCCGATCAGGCCGAGCGCCGCGTACTGCTCCAGCTTGGCGCGCGAGTCGGCGATGTCCAGGTTGCGCATCGTGAGCTGACCGATCCGGTCCACCGGGCCGAAGGCCGAGTCCTCGGTGCGCTCCATGGACAGCTTGTCCGGGTGGTAGCTGAACGCGGGGCCCCGGGTGTCGAGGATCGAGTAGTCCTCACCGCGCCGCAGCCGCAGCGTCACCTCGCCGGTCACCGCCGCGCCGACCCAGCGCTGCAGCGACTCCCGCACCATCAGCGCCTGCGGGTCCAGCCAACGGCCCTCGTACATCAGCCGGCCCAGGCGCCGTCCCTCGTTGTGGTACTGGGCGACGGTGTCCTCGTTGTGGATCGCGTTCACCAGCCGCTCGTACGCCGCGTGCAGCAGCGCCATGCCGGGCGCCTCGTAAATGCCCCGGCTCTTGGCCTCGATGATCCGGTTCTCGATCTGGTCCGACATGCCCATGCCGTGCCGGCCGCCGATGGCGTTCGCCTCCATCACCAGCTCGACGGGCGAGGCGAACTTCGCGCCGTTGATGGTCACGGGACGGCCCTGGTCGAAGCCGATCGTCACGTCCTCGGCGGCGATGTCCACCGAGGGGTCCCAGAACCGCACGCCCATGATCGGCTCGACGGTCTCCACGCCGGTGTCCAGGTGCTCCAGCGTCTTGGCCTCGTGGGTGGCGCCCCAGATGTTGGCGTCGGTGGAGTACGCCTTCTCCGTGCTGTCCCGGTAGGGCAGGTCGTGGGCGAGGAGCCACTCCGACATCTCCTTGCGGCCGCCCAGCTCGGTCACGAAGTCGGCGTCGAGCCAGGGCTTGTAGATCCGCAGGTGCGGGTTGGCGAGCAGGCCGTACCGGTAGAACCGCTCGATGTCGTTGCCCTTGAAGGTCGAGCCGTCACCCCAGATCTGTACGTCGTCCTCCAGCATCGCCCGGACCAGGAGCGTCCCCGTGACGGCGCGGCCGAGCGGCGTGGTGTTGAAGTAGGCCCGCCCGCCCGAGCGGATGTGGAACGCCCCGCACGTGAGCGCGGCCAGACCCTCCTCGACCAGCGCGGCCCGGCAGTCGACGAGCCGCGCGATCTCGGCCCCGTAGGCCTTCGCCCGCCCGGGCACGGACCCGATGTCGGGCTCGTCGTACTGGCCGATGTCGGCGGTGTAGGTGCAGGGGATCGCGCCCTTGTCGCGCATCCACGCGACCGCGACCGACGTGTCGAGCCCGCCTGAGAAGGCGATGCCGACGCGCTCGCCGGCGGGGAGGGAGGTGAGGACCTTAGACATAGGAAGAGTATGCACTCCTCCGCATGATCATGCAAAACCCGACCCCCCCCATTAACGCCGTTAACGCCCTGCTCCCGTCACGGCCCGCGGACCCGGCGGGCGGCGGTTCCGGCGCGGCTACCGGTTCCGGCGCGGCTACCGGTTCCGGCGCGGCTACCGGTTCCGGCGCGGGTACGTTCACGGGCTCCGGCACCGGCTTCGGGCCCCGCAGCGGTTCGAGGTCGTCGGCGGCCCAGCGCGGGCCCGGTATCCGCGCCGCACCGCCCACGGGCCGCTCGCAACCGTCGTCGGGCGCGTCTCCGGCGGGGCCGGTCATCGGGGCGGGCCGCATCCGGGCGTTCCATATCCGGGCGGCCCGTATCCGGGCGGGGCGGTGTCTTCCCGTGGAAGGGCGTTGGCGGTGCCTCCACCCGCCGCCGACCCGTTAACGCCGTTAACGCTGCCCCGCCCGATCCGTTCCCGGCTCACTTCGAACCGGCGCATGGCCGACCCTCCGCCCGGCTCGGCTTGTCGTTTCTCAGTGCTGTGACCGGAAAGGTCCACCGGGTCGCGGCGCCCGGCACTGCACCTCGTCCCCCAGCTACCGCTGGGAGGTACCCCCAGCGTTGTCGGACCACGGAAGTACGTCCAGTACGAGCCGCGGCCCTCCGCCGTGCGATGCACCGCACCGAACACCGCAACCCGGCAAACCTTCCCGGCCACAGCACTAGCCGATCAAGCGGCGGTGCCACTCCAGGGGGATGACGGTGATGGCCCGGCCGGGGTCACCGTCCCAATCGGCCTGGAGACCTGCTGCCTCCAGGGCGGCCACGACCTCGTGGCCGATGGCTGCCGTGGTCTCGGACGAGCCGTCGAAGCCTCCGTAGAGGAGCGTCATTCCGTGGCCGGCCACGGCGGAGTCCGTGCACTGGGAGTGGAAATAGACGAAGCCACGGGCCTCGGTCCCTCCTTCCCCGCCGATCTCGGACTGGCCGCAGCTGCGGCAGCAGGTGAAGTTCTCGCGGGCGGTGATACCGGTCTCCTGCAGGGCGGTGAACGCGCGGGTGAGCCGCTCCGGGTCGGTCTCGCCCTGCCATGTGGCCTGCTCCGCGACGCGCTCCAGCCACATCCGGTCGGCCAGCGCCTCCGCCTGCTCGCGCGAAACCGGCCGACGATCCGCGGTGACCAGGTACTCCTCGGCGAGCTCCGCCAGTGCGGCACGGCCGGCGTAGCCGCCGACCAGCACCTCGCGGACACGCTTCACCAACTCCTCGCGCTCGGCTTCCTCCAGGCCGAGCGGCGGCACCTCACGAGTGAGACCCATAGGGAGCAGGGACCAGGCCGGGTCAGTGCTCCATCCGGGCCCCTGGCGGGCCCAGCCGGTCATCGCCTCAACCACGGCCTCGGAACCGTCGACCATCACCTGGAAGTGCCGGTCGGCGGCACCGTCGCGGTGCTCCAGCGTGTAGTCCCCGCCGTCCTCGTGCCAGACCTGGGCGAAGACGTCGGGCAGGTCGGGTATCCGATGGACCACCAAAAACCGGTCGCCATCACCACCGATTCGCCGGACCAGCCCAGCCAACTCCTCGGCGGACACACGAACGTGCCGCTCCCCGTTCTCCGTCTTCACCACTATTTCGAGCATCCACAGACTCTGACACGCCCCCCTGACAGCAGACCTTCCAGGCCCCGCGACGCAGCCCACTGCAACGGCCCGTCCCCGGGCGAAGAACCGTTAACGGCGTTAACGCCGTTAATGCTCCCTGGCCCCTGTTCCCGCGGCCTGCCAGCCGACAGCCGACAGCCGACAGCTCATCGCCCCGCCCCCAGTCCCCCAGAGCATTAACGGCGTTAACGCCCCGCCCCCCCGGGCAGCTGACGTCACTTCGTTAGCAAAACCCAAGCGTGGCGCTCACATCCACCCCGGAACGTTAGTAAAGTCCCTCCCATGACTTCACCCTCCCAGAGCGACCGAGAGAAGGTCGTCTCCAAGCTCCCCCCGTGGCTCCGCCAGGAATTGAAGGTCCGCACCGCCCAACTGCGCGTCGACATCCAGGACGCGGTCCACCACGGCATCGCCCACTGGAGCGCCCTCGCCTCCGCCCCCTCCCCCGTCGACACCTCCGGTGCCGAGTCCTTCTCCACCTGGCTGCCCGTCGGCCAGTGGGAGTCCTTCCGCGCCGACTCCAAAGACCGCGGCGTCTCCCTCATCCAGGGTCTCGCCCAAGCCGTCCACCTCTGGCTTGAGATGAACCCCGCCCCCACCGTCAAGCGGCCCTCCGTCGTACGCCGCATCGTCGTGTGCAACCAGAAGGGCGGCGTCGGCAAGACCGCCATCACCGCCGGCACCGCCGAGGCCCTCGCCGAGGACCCCTCGACCCTCCACCCGGTCCGCGTCGCCCGCCAACTGGCACGCCTCGCCCCCTCCCCCGAGGACCCGGACGGGGCCGCCGGCCACCCCGAGACGGCGCCGAGTACGACGACACCCCCCGTCGACCTGGAAGACCTCCCCGGCCTCGGCATGCGCGTCCTGCTCGTCGACTTCGACCCCCAGGGCCACCTCACCAAGCAGCTCGGCCAGCAGCCCCTCCCCATCGGCGGCGACAGCCTCACCTGCCACATGGCCGGCGAAGCCAAGGGCCCCCTCGGCGACCTGATCGTCCCCATCCCCGACGACCGCTTCGGCGACCGCCTGCACCTCCTCCCCGCCTGCACGGACGCGTTCCTCCTCGACGTCCGCCTCTCCACCGTCCGGGCCCGCGAAGCCGCCCTCGAACGCGCCCTCGCCCCCGTCGAGTCCGAGTACGACGTCATCCTCATCGACTGCCCCCCGAGCCTCGGGCTCAGCATGGACGCGGCCATCTACTACGGCCGCCGCCGCGACACCGAACAGCCGGGCGCCTCCGGCGCGCTGATCGTCGTACAGGCCGAGGACTCGTCCGCCGACGCCTACGACCTGCTCACCTCCCAGATCAACGATCTGCGCGACGACCTCAGCCTCGACATCGACTACCTCGGTCTCGTCGTGAACCTCTACGACGGCCGCCGCGGCTACATCGCCACTTCCTCCCTCCAGGCGTGGATGGACATAAAGGATCCGCGGGTCGTGGCGATCGTCCCCGACCTCAAGGAACAGCGCGAAGCCGTCCGCGTGAAGCAGCCCCTCTTCGTCTACGCACCCAAGGGCGACCAAGCCGTAGCCCTACGCGCCCTCGCCCGGGAGATCTCATGAGCAGCAAGGCCGACAAACTCGGAGTCTCAGCCTCCTTCGCCCGGGCCCAGCCGGTCGGCGTCAGCTCCCGCCGCGCCGCGATCGCCGAGGCCACCGGCGCCCCCACCTCCGGCATCGTCCCGCCCTCCGAGGTGCCCATCGAGGCCCTCGCCCACAACCCCTTCAACCTCCGCGAGGACCTGACCGAACTCGACGAGCTCGCCCAGTCCCTCATCTCCCGGGGCCAGCTCCAGCCCCTCGCGGTCGCCACCCGCATGGCCTTCATGGAGGCCCACCCGGGCCAGACCGACGGCTTGGGCCGCGCTCCTTACGTCGTCATCGACGGCAACCGGCGCCTCGCGGCCGCCCAGCTGGCCGGTCTCAAGACGATGCACATCCACGTCAACGACGCGCTCTCCGCGTCCGCCGCCGACATCCTCGAATCAGCCCTGATCGCGAACGTCCACCGCGTCGACGTCGCCCCGATGGACCAGGCCCGTGCGCTCCAGGAACTGGTCGACGTACACGGCTCCCAGGCCCAGGTCGCGAAGCGGCTCGGCAAGACGGCGGCCTGGGTCTCCCAGCGCCTGGCCCTCCTCAACCTGACGCCCACCCTCCAGGAAAAGGTCGATACGGGAGAGCTCAAGGTGGAACCGGCCCGCCGCATCGGCCGGCTCCCCCAGGAGGCCCAGGCGGCAGCAGCCGACGAGACCATCAACGCCGTTAACCCCCCTCGCCAGCGCACCCGCGTCAACGCCGTTAACGCCGTTAACACCCCGCTCTCCCCCCCACCGCCACTCAAGGCACCCACCGCACCCCCGGCACCCCCGGCACCCACCGCGTTCACCCCTCCCCCGCTCCCCGCCGCCTCACCGCGCATCACCATCTCCACGGACTCCCCGGAAACCATCGCGGACGCCCTCACCGCCCACCTCACCCCAGAAGACCTCAAGGCCGTCACCGAGCTCCTGCTCACCCGCATCTGAGGCACCACTTCCGATGGGGCGTTAACGCCGTTAACGCCCCACGTGCGTTTCATGTGCGTTTAGAGGTGCGCTTCGCATAGCCTTACCCCGAGAACGAGACACCGACCAGAGACCGACGAGAGCCATGAGCAACGAGCCTGAACAGACCACGCTCTTCGCAGCGGTCGACGCCCTGCTCGAAGAGGCAGCCGCGCAGGACGCCCTGCCGCACCCCGACGAGCGCAAGCGCCTGCGCGAAGCCGCCGGACTGAGCCAGGACCAGATCGCCAAGGCCCTCTTCGTCCGCCGCGAAACGGTCACCTCCTGGGAAACCGGCCGCACCGCGCCCCGCCCCCCGAAGCGTGCGGCCTACGCCCGCCTCCTCGAAGGCCTCTCCGCCCTCCACCCCGTTAACGGCGTTAACGCCGTTAACGCGACACCGCCCCCGGCCACCGAGCCCGTCACCCCGGCCCCGGCCCCGGAGCATCAGGCCCGCCACGAAGCGGGCACCTCCGCCGCGCCACGGCCCCCCCACCCCGAGGGCGTTAACGCCGTTAACGCTCCCGCCCCCACCGCCCGAGGCCCGAAGCCCCGCTCCCCCCTCAACTCCCGCGGCACCGTTAACGCCGTTAACGCCGTTAACGCGGCACCGCCCCCGGCCGCGCTGGCAGGCAACGGCCCCCTCGCCGTCCTCGACGGCGACGGCCATGCCCACACCGCCGGCGGCCAGGTCCTCAGCCACCCCACCACCGACCTGCCGGCCCTCATCACCTGGGCCCTCGGCCCCGACGCCAACCTCCGCTCCCCCCGCCTCCACCGCAACGGCAAGGACGGCGACCCCCTCCTCGTCCTCACCGCCGCCGCCACCGAGGCCCTCGGCCTCCCCCTCGCCCTCGAAGACCGCCGCGCCCTGCGCCTGCCCGACCACCACCCCGTCCTCAAGCTCCTCGCGAAGCACAAGTGGCAGCTCACCCGCCGCGGCTTCGGCCCCTGGGCCCGCGTCTACCGCCCCGCCACCCCCACCACCGGCCGTCAGTGCGTCCAGCTCGCGATCCTCCCCTGGGGCGCCCTCGACCCCCGCGCCTGGGGCGAGGACACCGCCGACCTCCCGGCCCCCGAACTCGCCGAGCTGCTCACCACCTACGCCGCCCGCGTCCTCACCCCCCGCGGCTCCACGGCGGTCACCGGCCTCGAACTCATGACGGCCCTGCGCCCGCCCACCCGCGCCGCCCGCAACCCCGTCACCAACGCCTGGGAGTCCGCCCCCGTCCCCGGCTCCCTCACCCGTCCCGTCGACCCGGCGCCCCCGGAGGCCCCGGACGAGCACCCCGTCGTCGCCGCCCTCTACCCCCGGGCCCACCAGCGCACCTCGGAACAGGTCCTGGACGAAGAGGCGTACGACTGGATCCGCGACCCCCAGCTCCTCACCGACGACGAGTGCACCCGCACCCATGCCGTCGGCATCGACGTGAACATGGCCTTCGCCGCGGCCGCCAACCGCCTCACCGTGGGCCTCGGCCCAGCGACCCACACCACCGCGCCCCGCTTCGACCCGAAGACCCCCGGCTGCTGGCTGGCGGACCTCTCCTCCCTCCCCCACGACCCCCGCCTCCCCAGCCCCTTCACCCCCCACGGCCGGCCCCCCACCGGCCCGGCCTGGTACGCGACCCCGACCCTCGCCTACGCCCGGGAACTCGGCCACCCCGTGCACCCCACCGAGGCCTGGATCCGCCCCGAGAGCGGCTCCTACCTCGACGCCTGGTACACCCGCCTCCGCGACGCCTACATGGCCACGATGGCTGACCTGGGCATCACCCCCGCCCTCCCGGAGGCCGAGTTCCTGACGGCCATGGAGACGTACAAGCAGCACGATCCGATCGCCACCTCCGTCCTCTCGGCGATCAAATCCACCGTCAAGGGCGGCATCGGCAAACTCCGCGAACGCCCCCAAGGCGCCGGCTACCGCCCCGGCGAACCCTGGCCGGCCCTCGAACGCCCCACCTGGCGGCCCGACATCCGCGCCGCCGTCATCGCCACGGCCCGCGTCAACATGCACCGCAAGATGCACAAGCTCGCCACCGCCGCCGGGGAGTACCCCATCGCGGTCCTCTCCGACTGCGCCGTGTACCTCTCCCCCGGTCCCAGCCCGCTCGACTTCCTCCCCCGCACCCCCGAAGGCAAGCCCGTCCCCGGCGGCTTCCGTCTCGGGGTCAGCCCGGGCATGGTCAAGCACGAGGGCACCCAGCCCCTCCTCTGGGCCGTCGAGATGCTCGACTCACAGCTCAATCCCGCACGCCACATCAAGGGCCACGACGCAGCGGCCGACGGAGAGTAAGAAACCATGCCCCCCTCCGACATCGACGACAGCCTCGTCCGCGCCGACGCACAGAACTTCACCCGCCCGATCCCCAAGTCCGCGGGCGCCCAGATGCGCTTCCTGGTCAAGCAGCTCAAGTCCACCCGGGACGCGGCCCGCCTGCTCGGCATCTCCCAGCGCACCGTCGAGCGCTACGTCAAGAACCAGATCAAGAGCCCCAAACCGGCCCTGGCCACCCGCCTGGCCGATGAGGTACGCCGACGCTGGCAGCCCGTGGTCCGCAAGCGCGCCCGCGACCGCGCCGCCCGCACCACCGGACTCGTCATCGAAACCCGTGCCCGCTTCGGCTTCACCGCGGCCCCCGGCACCACCGACGACGGCCGTATGCGGCGCATCACCCAGCACCTTCCCCCCGAGTACGCGAGCCGCCTGTTCGCGGCCCAGGAGGCGGGCGCCACCGAAGCCCAGCTCCGCGCCATCGCGGCGGAGGGCCTCCAGGAGGTCTACTTCAAGGACAACGGCACCCGCGCCACCAGTCTCCTGGTCGAGTTCACCGACATCGACTACGTCGACGTCGCCTTCTGAGGTGCCGCAAAGGGACCGAAGAGTGACTGGAGGGACTGGAGGGACTGGAATTCGCCATTAGGGGTGCGGCGACTTTCAGCCACACCCCTCCGTGCCACTCCACCGTGCGGGCACGCGTACGCCGGACGAACAACGGTGCGGTTCCCATCGGTGCCCGCAGGGATCCGGTCAGGCGACGGTGGGAGCGGAAAGCCCTCGCTGCGAGCGTTCGGTCTTCCTGCCGACCTGCCTCGGCTGGATGGTGCGCGGGTCGACGGCCTCGCCCGGCGCGCCCTCCCGGTAAAGGCCCTCGGGCTGGGCGTCCCGGTCGTGCGGCAGGAGGTAGAAGACGCGTCGCTTCTGCAGGCCGCTGTCCGGGTCCGCTTCCGCGGTGTCGCCGAGTTCGGTGAAACCGATCATGCGCCCGTCACGGTGGTAGCGCGGCTTACCCCGACGGCGCGGCGTCTTGTCCAGGGCCTGCCGTACGTAGTCGAGTTCTTCGGGATCCTCCAGCCACACCACTTTGACCTCGTGGGCGAGATCGCTTGCTGTCAGTAGCGAGCTCATGGCCTGGACCCTTCCTCGTGCACGTCGGCCCTGCGGGGCCCCTGGTTTCTCCGCGCCGCGAACGACGCCGGTGCCGGTATGGGACGGAGCCCCGTGGGCTCCCGCCGGCTGGTGGATCTGTTCATCATCCTTGTCCATCGTAGGTGTGCCCGCTCCAGGACCGCAGCACGCATCGGCCAGTCACGCCGTAGTTGCACTGTTCGCGTCACGTGGGACCTACTCTTCGTCGGCCAGAAGGGCCAACCCCGGATAGAACTTCTGCCCGTTCGAACGGAGCATCTCATTGGGCGAGGCGACGCCCACCTCGGCACGGATGCGCGTGGCGAACGCGCGCGTGGTGGCCGGCCTCAGACCCTCACCATCAAGGCACCAGGCACTGTAGGCGCGGTAGAGGGCTCCCTGTTCGACCTTGAGGTCACGGGGATCGGGCAGCTCCGCGCCGGTGGTGCAGCACTCCGCGAGGAAACGCCCGATGTGGTCCTCGGTCGTCGCGTAGGCCTGGGTGGCGGTGCGCACGACGCTGGGCCCCGTCAGGGGCGGTTTGTCGGCGAGGTAGGCCTTGGCTCCCTGGATCATCCAATGGAGGATGCCGGGACCCTCTTCCTGTACGAGCGCCTCCGCCAGGTTGTCGATCTTCCGGTGGTCGGGGACGACCTTCTCGAAGGGGATGAGCCGGATGCGGCGCCAGAACGCGTGGCCGCCGGTGCCCACCTCCGGGCGGTGGTTGCCCAGGAGCCAGAGCTTGTGGGTCGGCTCGAAGCTGAAGAAGTCCTGCCGCATACGGCGCGCTTTGAGCCGGTCGCCGCCGGTGAGGAGCTTCACCCGGGCCTCGTCGAACTTGTCGTGCGGCTTGAGCTCACTGCAGACGAACAGGCGCCTGCCGTGCAGTTCGGTCAGCTCGGTGGAGTGCTCGTTGAACTTGCCGCGCTCCATCAGGAACCCGGGCGGCGCCACGTCCGCGTAGTCGCCGAGGATCTTGATGACGACATCGAGCAGGGCCGATTTGCCGTTGGCGCCGACGCCGTAGAGGAAGGGGAGCACCTGGCCGCCGACGTCGCCGGTGATGGAGTAGCCGAGCAGGAGATGAAGGAAGTGGATCATCTCCTTGCCCTTGTCGTCATCGCCGAAGGTCTGCTTGAGGAACGTGTGGAACCTGGGGGTCGGCATGGCCTCGGGCGCCAGGTGGGTGGCGCGCGAGTGCAGGTCGCGGGTGGGATTGGGCTTGTGCAGATCGCCGGTACGCAGGTCCACCACGCCGGCGGGGGTGCACAGCGCGTACTTGTCGCCGTCCAGGGTGTCGGGGTCCAGCGCCAGTTCGGGCGACGCCTTGGCCTGGGTGAGCATGGCCTTGACGCCCGAGGTGGACATGGTGCGCTTGCGGTGCTGGGCCAGCTCCCGGTCGGTGAAGACCCCGCGCGGGTCGTGGGCGGGGAGGTCCTCCGCCATGTCGCCGGCGGCCCAGATCGCCGCCTTCTCCCCGCCGGTGCGCTTCCACCGGTACTCGTCCCACACGTACCAGCCCAGTCCCTCGACGTGCCGGAACCGGTCGTGGTGGAGGTAGGCGAACAGTTTGGCGTTGCCGCGGTCGGTCAGGTTGTGCAGCAGCCCCGCCTGGATGAAGTCCGCCGTCCCGGCGGCCAGGGGAGTCCCGCTCTGCTGTGCGGGCAGGCGCCGGCCCTGAGCCGTGGTGTCCGCAGCCGTGCCGTCCGTCGCGAACGCGGCGAGCTGTTCCGCCGCCGCCTGGGCGTTGAACCCCGTGCTTCCGGCGCTGCTCATGGGCGCTCCCTGGGGTGGATCGGCCGATCACTGCCGGCGCGCAACCCTGTGTCGACGATGAGGACGTTTCGGCGTGACTGGTGGGGTCGGGCTTGGTCTGCCGCTTCGAGGAGCAGTTGCCGTGCTTCCGCCTCGGTGAGGTGGCCTGCGGCCGCTAGTCCTCCGGCGGTGAAGGCGGCCCGGTTCAGCTTCTCGCTGAAGGCCGTTCCCGCGGGACTGGCGCCGCAGGAGCGCACCTCTTCGAGGAGCGGGCCCAGCACCCGCCGACCGGCCTGCCGTGGACCGCGGGTACCCCGGGCCTTCGGCCGTGGCGCGGGGCGCTCGGCGGGGGCGGGGGCGTCCACCCCGTGCCCGGTGCGCACGAGTTCGGCGGTGAGCCACATCGGCAGGACGGCGGGCAGCCGCGCACCGCGCAGCGGCTCGTACGTACCGGCGGCCGTGCGGGTGGTGGGCGCGACGATGTAACCGCCCACCGCGCGGACATCGACCTGCCAGGCGAGCGCGACCTTGGAGCTGGAGCCGCTGGAGCACCGCAAGCGCGGGCCGTTCGGGGGCGTCCGGTACCAGATGTGCATGCCCCCCGAAGGCGTGCGGACGCGCAGGGTCGAGGTGTCCTGACACGGGTCGGGTACGGACCTGTACGCGGCCAGGAGCGCCAAGGTGTCGAAGCCATTGCTGAGTCCGGTCAGGTCGACGCGCTCGTCGACGGGGATGCCGGGCAGCAGCCGCTGCCGGTCGGGCAGCGGCACCGCGTGGGCGTCGACGTCGATGACCACCAGCCCGGCCGGACCGCAGGCGACGCCGATGCCGAATCCCGGCTCGGTCCGCCACCACTGCCGCAGCGTTTCGACGTCCGTGGTGGCCGCGTGGAAGCCGTGGCACCAGCGGCCCCTGGAGTGGCAGGGGCACGCGTGCGGCGGGTGCTGGCCCTCCCGGCAGTCGGGGCAGTTCGGAGCAGGCGTCTTGGTCCCTGGCGCGAGGGGGTGCACAGGGTAGCCGCGCAGAGCCATCCACGTGGCCACGTCCAGTGCGGTCCCGCCATGCACCTCGTGTGGCGGGCTTTCGTAACGCACGGGCACTGGCTCTTCCTTGACGCGGTGTGAGGGACGGCTGCTCCCGACCCTGTGCTGCTTCCTTGAGTGGCTTCCACCTGCAGCTCAGGGACCAGAGGGACTGAAGATTCACTATTCCGGAGGTTACCTCAGAGGTCGTGGCGTCTCGGGTTCATATAGCTGCTGTATCGCCAGTTCAGTCCCTTCGGTCCCTCACTACGTGAAGATATGGACCAGTTCCTCCGGGAAAGCTCCTCTTCTGCCACCTACCGACGCCCGGGCGTGTCGCCGCTTCTGGCCGAAACCTGACTCATGGGTGCGCTCTGTCCCGAGGCGAACTCGAGTGGGTCCCCAGCCCGGCCCTGCCCCGGTCCAGTACGTCACCGCCGCCTGCGGGCCCCGCCGCGGCCGGACCCCGCTCCAGGGTCTGAAAGCGCCCCGACTCCGCTTCGGTCCCTCCCTGTTCAGTCCCTGAGGAAAACCGCAGGTCAAAGGGGTGAAGAAGGGTGAACAGGGACTGAAGGGACTCAGAAGTGACTCTTCCACTTCTCATGTGTGTGCGTGTATGCGCGGGCGTATGTAAAAGCCTCTGGAAGCATGTGTGGCTCATAACTGGCAATTTCAGTCCCTTCGGTCCCTGTCCACCGGGGGGAGGGCCCCTGACCTGCAGGTTTATGCAGTGACTGAAGGGACAGGGACCGAAGGGTGCGCACCGGCGTTCAGTACCTTGTCCGGGGGGAGCGGGTACCGAGGGAGGGGGCCTCCGCCCACCACCCCTCCACTCCGGTCAGCCACCCACGCGAAGTCCGAGCCCCGCGGAGGCCCTTGGAAGCCCCTGGAGCCCCCCAATCCGACCGGCCCGGCCCCGGGGAGCCGCAGCGCCCCGCAGGCCGCCCCAGGCCCCGGCAGGACGTGCGCACCGAAGCCGGACCCTTCCCGGTAGGGGTTCTTGTCCCGCGCCGACTGCGGACCGTGCATCCCAGGGGCCAGCCCCTGGACCCCGCCAGCGCCTGGCCGCGCTGGACCGGCCTTGGCATGGGGGGCTGCTCGCCCCCCAGACCCCCTCGCCAGGCGCTAGGGCGCCCTGGACCCGCTCACCCCCACGCCCTGCCCCGCCTCCCTGACGGTCGGCGGTGCACCCCTCGGGCGCTGGGCGCCCTCAGTGGGCGCGGGGGCCTGAGACACCCGTCGGGTTGCTCAGAGCCCCGGCCGGGCCGGGAGCCTCCCGCCGGTGCGCAGACGCGAGCGAGTGGTGGGTCGAGGTGCGCCGGCTGATGCATCGACGGGGGAGTGGTGGCCGAGCCCCGTTCTGCCCGGGACGGGTGGACGGCCGAGGGCCCCCGGGAGTGACGAACCCTCAGAACGGTGCGCGGGAAACAGGCGGCGGCCGGTTGCTCTTGTAGTAAGAGAGCGGCGCCCGCACACCCCTCTGACCTGGTGCTTCTTCCGAGGTGATGTGTCCCCCAGGACACATTCGGCTCCGCGAAATGTGTACCCGGCGAGCACATTTGGCGAGAAACTCAAGCAGCCGTGTACTTTTCCGCAGGGCCGCCACGCTTCGGATCGCCGCAGGTCAGAGAGACGCCCAGGAACCCGCAACGCCCGTCCCGGGGCCGGGCCGTTCGAACAAGATGTGCCGCTACGCGACAACCGAACTCAAGCAGCCGTGGACTTCCGGGGCTTGGAGGCGAGATAACTACACGTACCGCGTACTTTTGGCGCATACCCCGCAGTGGCGCGTCCCGTGGTTGGGTTTCGGCGCGCCGACGCGGCAAAAGACAAGCACCCGTTGATTTTTTGGATAGTCTCGGACCGCCTGAGTAACAAGGAGGTCCTGTGACATCTGATCCGCCCGCCCGTCGTCGACAGCGCGGGCCCGGGCCTGTCCCCGTTCCCACCGCCACGGGAAGCGACGCCGAGTACGGGGACATCCTGGCCGTCCTCGGCCAGCAGCTGGGGGAGCAGGTGGCCAACGCCGCCGATCCCACCGGACGTCGCCGTCTCAAAGGAGTCCACCTCGAGTACGCGGCGGACCCCAAGTCCGTCCACGACATGGCCGGAGGCGCCGGCTACAGCCTGGCCAGCAACTGGTTCACCCAGCTCCTGGCCCAGCTCGCGGTCGCGAACAGCATCACCAAGTCCCAGCTGTGCGTGTTCCTCTTCGTGGCGGGTGGCCAGGTGCCGGGCACCGGCATCACCCAGTACACGCAGCAGGAGATCACGGACGGGCTGAACAAGATCGCCGCCCAGAAGGGCGGCAAGATGATCACGCGTTCCACGGTCAACCGTGCCGTCCAGGCCCTCTGCGGCTACAACTGGGTCGAGAAGGCCGGCAACGGCCGGATCCAGATCAACGTGCGCCTGTGGTTCCAGGGCAACAGCACCGCTCAGCAGGAGGTCCTCGCGGAGATCGCCGAGAAGCACGGCAACGACCCCGAGTCCTTCCCGTACGCGGTCGGACCCGAAGGAGCACACCAGGAACAGCTGGATCTCGACTTCGGTGTCCAGGTACCCGCTCCCAAGAGAAGGCGTACCGGGTGATAGTGATGTCAGGCCCGCGCACGGGCGACCTTTCACGAGGAAGGCCATCCCATGGCTAACGTCATGTCTCCGATCGTCGCGGAGCGCATCTGGGCCCTGCCGCTGTCGGGCTCCGCCGTCAAGTTCCTGCAGTACCTCGTCTCCCGCAGCGACTTCGGGGGAACCCTGCCCGTACGCCAGAAGGACATGGCGGCCGAGTACGGAGTCACCCCCCAGGCCGTCAGCGGGCTGATGGCGCCGCTGTGCGACCTGAACATCGTCCTGCGGCCGCGCAGTGAGGAGCGCAACGGCAACTCGTACCGCCTGCACCCGCTCGCGGCGAAGTACGAGAGCCCGGAGGCGATGGAAGCGGCGTTCCGCGCGTCCCTGGCCCGGATCCAGGCGGGCGACCTGCCCAACCTCAAGCTGCCCGCCTACCACCAGGCCCCGCCCGCCCCCACGGGCCGGCCGAAGCTCCAGGTCGCCTGAACCGGGACGATCCCCGCACAAGACGGAAGGCCCCCCACGAAGTGGGGGGCCTTCCGCGCCTGAGTAACAGATGGTGCCCCGAGTCTAACCGGCGCCGGCCCCCACGGCACAGTGGTCATCGACCGCACACACCACCGTGTCCCCACCCGTGCGGGTATCACCTGCGTGCACGGCAGCCGGCTTGGCGGTGCGGGAAAGCCAGACGAAGCGTTCACCCGCGGGGATCTCCATCTCCTTGCCGTTTTCGGCCCGGCCCTCCGGCACGCTGTGCGTCCCACGCCGCACTGCCGGCCAGCCGAGCAGGCCTGGGCCAATGCGATGGCGCGCCGAATCGCCTCCTGCCTGCCAGTGGAGCGGGCGGCCGTCCGTGGTGTCCAGCCCCAGCAGCATGATGCGTCCGGAGATCCGGCCCTGTCGGTGCCCCGGCCCAGGGTGGCGAATGAACGGCATTTCGGACGATGGCCACGAACAGCACCGGGCGCTCCCTACGGAGGCAGAACCGGATGCGTGACGGGGCCGCGTAGCCCGAGCCGCCGCGTCTGACGGTGCGCTGACCGACCGAGGAGGAGCACCCGGAACCGGTGTTCCGCAGCTCGCCTTGGACGGAGAGGGTGGAAGTGAAGGTGCCGCCCCCTTTCTCCAGCCATCGGCTGCCGTCGGCCGTAGCGGTCTCGTAACTGACCGACCAGGGAACGCCGGCTGCCGAGGACGGAGTCCCGGCCCAGGATCGCGCTGGCCGAGGCGAGGGCGACGCTGAGGAATTTGAGGGTGTGGGAACTCATTCAGGATGGTCCGTCCACTGGTCGGTCCACACGGGCAGCCGAACCGCTGTCAGGCGCGGACGGGTTCTTCGGCGGGGGTCTCGTCCGCGATGGGTTCCGGCTCGGCGGGTTGGGGCCGCCGACGCCACGAGCGGGTGAGCCGGGGGTCATGCCCGTAGGGGGCGAGGAGCAGCAGCAGCCCGGCCCACATGGCGAAGGCGAAGCTCCACAGGCCCATGATGATCGCGATTCCGAGGTGGAAGAGCACGCCGGCGGGCAGGAGCGCCCACCGCACCCTCTGTGGCATGAGCAGCGCGGCGGCGAGAGTGATCTCCAGTACGAGCGGGCCCCAGGTCAGTGCGGCGACGCCCAGTGGGTTGTCCACCACGAGGTCGAGGGCGGGGTGGAGCCAGTCGGGCGCGCCGAAGGCGTAGTTGTTGATCCAGTAGTACAGAGCGCTGCCGTCGGCCCATTCCGCGTGGGGGAGTTTGGCCACACACGACTGGAAGTAGATGACGGACATCTGAATGCGGGCCAGAGTGATCGCGCTGACTCCGAGTAGGGCCAGGGTGGCGCCTCGCGGGGTTTCGGACGGCTGGGGCTGCCAGTGCCAGCGACGGGGATCGCCGACGGCGACGAAGACGAGAAGCAGTGTGAGTATCCAGGTGACCTGGTCGCCACCGTCCGGGATGGAGATGCCGGTGAACACGCTGAAGGCGACGTAGGCGTGTGGGAGGGCAGTGAATCTGGGGCGCCAGCCGCTGGCGGCGAGGACCAGGACGGCGCAGCACATCCAGCGCACGGTTTCGAAGTGGCCGGGGGACACCATGCAGAAGGCCCCTGCTGCGGTGACGCCCCGGCACAGCGGGTACTGGCCGACAGTGGCGACTTCCCGGAAGAGGGTCGCACTGTCGCTGAAGGCAAGAGTGCCAAGGGTGCCGACGGCGAGGAGTGTGCGGGCCAGGCCGTAGCCGGCAGCCCACGGCAGGGTGATGGTGCGGCGGCGCATCAGCACGTCACCTCCAACACCATGACGCGTTCAGTGGAGTGGGACTCAGGTACGAGGTCGCGCCAGGCATAGGGCGTGGGGCGCTCCTGCAAGAGGCCGACAGTTCCGCACAGAGTCGGATGCGGGGAAGTGTTCTCCACCCGGCGAGCAGGTGCTGCCGCGTTCGCCAGGCAGGTTTCGCCGGTGTCGGTGCAATCCCGCCAGTCGGACTTCTGGGCAGCTGCGAGAAGCATGGAAATCTCCACGCCCTGTGCACGCGATTCCCGATCGAGTCCAAAGGCGTTGTGTGGTGCAGCGTGAGGAGTCAGGGAAAGTGCGCGCCAGCCATCGAAGGTTTTCCCGTACGGTACGACCTCAGGGTCGCGTGGCGACTTCGTGAAGAAAGCCCATCCCTGGGGAGCGATATTGGCAACCGTGTGTTTCACATCATTTTGCGCAGGCAAAGTGAGAACGTTTTTCGGGACTTGTTCCTGCACTACATAGAGGGCGACCACCATCCAGGCCGCGCACACGAGCACGATCGATCTCAAGGGAACGGATACGGTGCCTGATCCGCTGCGGGTGAAGGCAGCGCAGGCCGTTCGGGTTCTGCTGTTCATGTGGTGAGGATTTTCTGCCGCTGGGACGGGAACGCAGCACCGGGGGCGGAGAGTCTGCAGCCTCTCCGCCCCCCTGTACCGCTTACGCGGCCTTCAGGGCCTTCGTCACCTGGGCGACGGCCTCGTCCTTCGACAGCGGGGTGCCGTCACCGGTGGTGGGCTGCGGGCTCCAGAACCAGTTCTTGCCCTTGACGAAGTTGGCACCCACCGCGACGGTGACCGTCACCACGGCGCCGGCCGCCGTCACGACGGCCGCGATGTGGACGACCGCAGCACCGACCGCGACAGTGACGCCGCAGAGCTGGCCGTTCTCCACCGGTGTGGCCTTGTCGTCCTTCTGCGCCACGGACAGGAGCATGTTCTGCGCGTCCGTCACGGCCTTCTCGACCTTGCGGGGGTCCCCGCTGCGGGTCTGCGTGCTGAGCTCCGCGAAGAATCCGGGAGAACGCTTGTTGATCAGGTCGATCACGGCGTTCGAAGCCCGCACCTCTTCGAGGTCATCGTTGTCGAGGTGCTGGCGCGCCTCCGCGAACAGGTCGAGCTGCGAAAGCCTGGTGCCGACCTGGCCCTGCCCGAAGAACAGGCCGCGGAAGACCTTCTCGCCGTCGGCCTTCGCCGATACGGACGGGCTCGCTGCTGCGGTCACCGCGGACTTCGGTCCGGAGTCCGCGATTGCCGACGGTGCTGCGGCCACGCAAAGGGCGGTCGCGGTCAGGCCGGCCACCAGCAGGATCCCGCGCTGCTTGACGTTCATCTTTCTTCCCCTCGTTTGGGTGCGCGCAGGGGTCGGCATGGTCAGTGTTCGCCCGATCCCCCGATACGCGAACTTGCCTCAGGGATATTCGCACAAGAAATGATCAGCTGTCGAACGGATATGACGGCACTCACAGTCGGCTCGGTTCGGAACTGAATATTCCGATGATCTCGCGGCTAGTGCCGGGCAGGTTGCTTGGCGGATTGTTTCGGTCAGCTTGGCTTGATCGTGCGATCCGCATGGCGCTGGGAAAGGGTGTTGAGCAGAGCGGCACCCCGTTCGGCGTCGTCGACGCTCACTGCGAACTCAACCCCCTTGCGGGGGCGGATGACGAGGCATTCGCCCGCACGGAGCATGACGGTCGTGCCCAGCCCGCTGAGCCGGTAGCCCCAGCCGCCCACTTGTGCGGGAGTGCGAACCTCCATCCGGGCCGAGGCGATGTCCCGCACCGGCCAGTGTCGTCGCGGCCAGCCGAGCGGCCCGAAGGCCACCTCCAGGCCGGAGTCCGTCACGTGCGCCTGCACGGAGGAGCAGAAGAGCACCAGGAGGGAGGCGATCGCGAACGGCGCGATCAGCGTCCACTGGACGCCGATCAGACCGCAGGCGGCCGCGAGGACGCCGGCCGCGGCCACCAGGCCTGTGATGGCGGCGGTCAGGTGGAGCCACGGGTTGGCGGTGCGGGAAAGCCAGACGAAGCGTTCCCCCGCGGGGATCTCCATCGCCTTGCCGGCCTCGGCCCGACTGGCCGGGACACTGTGCGCCCCACGCCGCCCGGCCAGCCAGCCGAGCACGCCTGCGGCCACCGCGGTTGCGGCTGTGATCGCGACCCCGGCTCCCACCGGCCCGGCGTCTCGCCAGTCGGGCCGGTCCAGATTGGCGCGCACGATGGCGGCTTGAACGCCGGCCAGGAAAATTCCACCCGACAGCAGTACGGCACCGGCCCAGGCCCGCACGGGCGCGCCGCCTCGTCGGCCCGCAAACGCGAGCGAGGTCACCAAGGCCGCCCACAGCAGCGCGGGAAACAGAGCCGCCGCCCAAATGGGCAGTGAGCCGTCCGGGGACTCGCTGCCCCAGTGGGTGGCGAGGCGCTCCGGCAGCCGACTGCTCGCGGCGGGTGGGAGAGCGGCCAGCGCGGCAAGTACGCCTACTGCCCAGATCCCGGCGCCCCAACGGTCGCCAAGCCTTCGCTTCGAGTTCGTACGGACGGTCACGACAGCCCCCTGATCAGGTCAATGAGATCGTTCCTGCTGTACCCCAGACGTGCCGCATCGGCCACCAACTGGCTTGCTCTGCCAAGCAGTTCCGCCCGCTGATCAGCGCCCTCGGCGACGGTGACACCGCGACCGCGCCGAAACTCCAACACTCCTTCGTCCCGTAGGGCGCGCAAGCCCCGCAGGACCGTGTTGGCGTTCACGCCCAGCGCTTGGGAGAGCTCGCGAGCCGGCGGGAGTCGCTCGCCGGGTGCGCACTCACCTTCGGCAATGGCGCGCCGAATCGCCCCCGCCACCTGCTCGTGGAGCGGGCGGCTGTCCGTGGTGTCCAGTCTCAGCAGCATGGTGCTAATTAAGATAGCACCATTCCTTTCATGGATCCCGGTGCCCGGGATCAGGGAACCTCTAAGTTGGGCGGATGAACGGGATACGGATCGTCGCCGACCAGACCGAGTGGCGGGGCGGGTTCGAGGAGCGGGTGCTCGCCGGGTACCGGGCCGCGGGGTGCTCGGAACCGCTGGCCCGGGCCCTGCTGGAACGGGCGGCGGAGGGTATCGACGGCTGGACGGTGGCCACGGACGGCACCGGGTGGATCGCGGTCGGGGTGACGGAGGACAACGGCGCGACCGTGGGCCGGATCCACGACCTCACGGCGGCGCGGGGGCGCGAGTGGGCCGAGCGCTGGTGCGCCGGACACGGCGCACAGCGGGTGGCGGTCCGGCTCACCGGCGGACCGGGAGCGTTCGCCGGCTACCCCGTACGGGGCCAGAACCGGATGCGTGCCGCCGCCGAGCATCCCGAGCTGCCAGCGGGCCTGACGGTACGCCGGCTGACCGAGGCGGAGTACCGGGACTGGTACGCCGGTGAGGAAGCCGCGTACATCGCGGACATCGTCCGGGCCGGAGCGCTGACCCCGGAGCAGGCCAAGGCGAAGTCCGACCAGGACTTCGCCCGCCACCTCCCCCAGGGCTACCTGACCCCGGGGCACGCCTTCTACGCGATGGAGGCCGACGGCCACGTGGTCGGCACGGGCTGGCTGAACCACGGCTTCCTGCCGGGCGTGACCTTCGGCTTCTCACTGGAGGTGCACGAGGAGCACCGCGGCAAGGGCTACGGCCGGGCCGCGATGAGCGTCGGCGAGTGGGCCACCCGCCAGGGCGGCGACGAGGCGATGATGTTCAACGTCTTCGGCGGCAACGAGATCGCGATGAACCTGTACGACAGCACCGGCTTCGCCGTGCTGGACGAGCACCGCTCGATCGACCTCTAGGAGCTATCCGACCCTGATCCACCGACACCCCCCAGCTGCCGCACCGCTCCTCCCGGTCACCGTCACACCAGGTCCGGCTGCCAGATGACCCGGGTGGGATACACGTGTGCGGTCGGGGACAGCCGGTACGAGCCGTCGGTGGCGTCCTCGGCGAGCACCCATCCCACCCCCTGATAGGCGAACGGGCGGTCTTCCCTCGTCCCGGCGCACTGCGCGGGATCCGTGATGACGCTCTCCCCGGCGGGGACGCTGAGCACCTGGGTGGCCGGCGCCTTCGGGCACGGGTGGAACACCTCGGCTCGTGCGTACTGCAGACGGACTTTCACCGCCGCCGCCCTGTCCCCGTGATTGGTGACCTTGAGGGCGAAGGAGACCCGCTCCGCTTCGACGCGTGCGCACACCCTCCAGACCACCGCGCCCGGTCCCGGGAAGGGAGCGCTGCACCGGCTGTCCTCCCCGAGGATCCCCCTCTCCAAGCCCGGCGCCTCCGATGCGACTGCCCCCGGCCCCCCTCCTACGGCGGAGCTCACCCGGGCTGACGCCGACGACCGGGGGCCGGGACCTTCAGGACCGTCTCCCGCCTTCCCCTCGCCGCTCGGCCTGCCCACCGCCACGGTCGCGATGACCGCCGTGGCGGCGACGACCACAGCAAGGGAGCCGCCCAAGGAAGCCTTGACCCACCTCGGCCGGTCACGCCATGACCATCTCGGCGGGTTCCGGAGAGGGGTGCCGGGCGGGTCCGCCAACACGACCAGGGGCACGCCCGTGGAAACAGCTGTCGACGCGGCCCTCGACACGGCGCCGTCGGCCGGCGCCACGGCATCGGGACTGCTCTGCAGGTGTTCAGCGGCCCTCTTCCGCCAGCCCTTGTGCTCCATCAGCTGTTTCTGCAGTTCGTCCACCCGGTTGGCCAGCCGCAGCAGGAGGTCGGCATCCGGGCCGTGCGGCCGGAGGACCCGCACGACGTCCCGCGTCAGCCCTACGCCGGGCAGGGCCGCCTGCCCCTTCCAGATCTGGGCCCGCCCGCTCAGCCACCTGGAAACGTTCCCCTGGTTGGCGTCCAGTCCGTTGGCGAGCACCTTCTGCGGGCGACCGTCGAGCACATCTCTGACCGTGTGAGACCAGGCGTCGAGGGCGTCGGCGAGCCCCGCGACCAGCTCCTCGAACACCGGACTCGGCTGTCCCACCACTCCCTGCCCCTTTGCTTTCTGCACTACAACACTGAAACCGCAGGTCAGCGCGGTGCATATTGCACTGCAAGTTTCACCGGCCCCGTGCCTGTGGCCCCGCTCGACCGGGCCGGGGAGCGTGCTTTCCGACGGTCGTCGACCGTACCGCTGGACCAGCGGCTTGCAGACCGAGAAAGGGGCCGTCATGGCCGAGAAGAGCATGCCCAAGCGCACCACCCTGGCCGTTCTGGCAGCCGCCGCACTGGCGACCGCCCTGCCCGTCGCGCTGCCCTCCCAGGCCGAGGCCGCACCGGCCGGCCGGGTCTGTTTCTTCCTGGACGAGCAGGGCGCCCACGGGGCAGGGCACGTCGCCTGGGCGGTCCGGGATCCGAAGAACGCCGGCCGCTGGGTCTGGGGTTCGACCGACAACGCCGAGGGCGACACCGCCACCCTGCCGGGCCACGACAACGGCAGCTGGTCCCAGAGCGGGACCTGGAAGCAGCTGCGCGGTGAGACCGCTGGCAAGAAAGCGATCAGCCTTCGGAGTTACGAGTCCTACCGCTGCGTCAACACCGCCGGCGGCGACCTCCCGGCGGCGCAGCGCACCTATCGGAACATGAAGGACAACGGCTACCAGGTGCTCTACAACAACTGCCTCACCAAGGCCATCGCGATCTTCCGCAAGTACAGCCCGGCGCTGAGCGGCAAGCACCTGCCCGACGGCCAGAAGATCGCTCCCAAGTACTACTTCTACCGCGTGCTGAACGACGCCCCCGGCTGGGAGCACGCCCGCCCGTACTGACCGGCCCGCTCATCGGCCCCGAGGGTGCGGGCCGCCGGCCCCCACCCTCCCCCTACGGCACGCGTGCGGAGTGTCCCGCCCGGCCCCGTACCACGTGCGAACGACCCGGCTCACGATGCGCGAGCCGCAGGCAGCAGTCAGAAGGAGACGAGCCGATGTCCACATGGTTGATCATCGCCGACGAGACGGCCGACAAGGAAGTGCTGCTTCGGCAGACCAGGGTCATCAGGCCCGTGCCGGGGAACAAGTCCCGGGAGGAGGCCCTCGCCGAGCTGTACAAGGTGGCCAAGAGCTACGTGCCCGACTCGCTGGCAGGCGTCCCACGCCTGGTGGGACGGGATGCCGACGGCTCCTTCTGGGTGCTGCCGAAGAACGGCAAGGGCCTCGCCTCGTGCAACATCCGCCTCATCGAACAGATACACCCCTGAGGTGTACCGCCCCGGCCCCTCGCCGCCCGCCCCTGCGCGGGCGGCGAGGGGCGCCCTCAGCACGCCATGGCCCACCGGCCCGCTGTCGGCCACTGACTCAGGCCTGTACGCAGGCTTGTCGCTGCCCTACGGAAAGGTCCGCCGCCGTGACCGCGCCCCGCCCTTCAAGGCCGTCCCTCCTCGCGGTGTTCGCCCACCCCGACGACGAATCCCTTCTCGCCGGCGGCGTGCTCGCCCAGCACGCCGCCACCGGCGCGCGTACGGCCGTCGTCACCGCCACCTGGGCCCCGGACAGCCATCGCGCCGCCGAACTCGCCGACGCCCTCGCCGTCCTCGGGGCCGGGGCCCCGCGGATGCTCGGATTCGCCGACGCACGCATCCCCGAGTCGGCGCCCGGACGGCCGCGGCTGTGCGACGCGCCGCTCGATGAGGTTGTCGAACTGCTCGTGCGACACATGCGCGCGCTCCGCCCGCAGATCGTCGTCACTCACGACGGATACGGCCAGTTGACGGGCCACCCGGACCACGTCCGCACGCACCAACTGACCATGCTCGCAGTGCACGCCGCCGGGCTCGAACACCTCTGTTCGGACGCCGGAGCGCCCTGGCGGCCGGTCGCCCTCTACCTGGCAACGCACCCGCACTCGGGGGTGGGGGAGCTGGGCCCGCTCATGGCCCGGGTCGGTAAGAGGGCCCTGAGCGTGCCGGACGAGCACGTCAACGCGACGGTCGACGTAACGCCGTGGCTGGAGCAGAAGTGGGCCGCCATCAGCGCACACCGGAGCGAAGCGGCGCGCGAGCGCTCCCTGCCCGGCATCCTCTCCCGCCTGCCGGCCAACACCCGGGACCGGATCATCGCCACCGAGCACTTCACCCGCCTCGACACCCGACCCTCGGCCCTGCGCACCGAACAGCTGACCGCCGAGGAGTGACCAGTCCGCGCTCAGCTGCGTCCGGGGGTGTTCCCGGAACAGTCGTTGTCCTCGAACAGTTCCCGGGTACGGCGCAGCAGAGCAGCCCGTACGGCGTCCGGCGACAGGACCCGCAGTGGTGTGGCCAGGCTGAGGAGGTACTTGGCGAGCCCGTCCGCGTCCGGGCCGCCGATCTCCACGACCGTGGCGTCGGGGCCTTCCGGCCGGTGAGTACCGACCGTCGGCGGGATCAGCCGGAGCACCTGCTCCAAGGGCAGGAGGAGGCGGACCGTCACGTAGAGCGGGTAGGCACCGGTCGCGATGGAGCGGGATACGAGCAGAGCCGGGTCGGGTGCACCGCTGAGTTCCGCCGGGCGCCCGGTCGGCTGTATCCGGCCCACCCTGTCGGCGCGGAAAGTACGCCACTCGTCCCGCGTCACGTCCCGGGCGACGAAGTACCAACGGCGTCCCGTGTGCACCAGGCGGTACGGGTCGACGTCCCGGACCGTGGCCTTCCCCTCCCGATCGCGGTACGACAGGCGGCTGCGCTCGCCCCGGCGGCATGCGGAGGCCAGTTCCAGCAGCATGCCGGGCGGGATCTGCGGCTCGTCGGGCCTGGTGGTCTGAACGAAGGCGGCGTCCATCTCACCCAGCCGGTCCGCGATCCGGCGCGGCAGCACCTGGCGCAGCTTCAACAGGGCCGACAGCGCCGCCTGATCGCCGCCGAGAACGCCGCTGAGCGCGGCCTCGCGCAGCCCGACGGCCACCGCGAGTGCCTCTTCGTCATCGAGGACCAACGGCGGCACCCGGGCTCCGGCACGCAGGCGGTAGCCGCCCCACGGGCCGGGGTCGGACTCGACTCCGTAGCCGAGTTCTCGGAGCCTTGCGACGTCACGCCGTACCGTGCGCTGGGTGACCGCCATCTTGTCGGCCAGCTCGCCGCAGGTCCACGACGGCCGCGCGGACAGCAGTGAGACCAGTCGCAGCAGGCGGGCGGATGTGCTGATCACCTCCGCAGTGTCCCGCATGACCAGGACCGGACCTGTCCTGGTCCCGTCATAGCGTCTCTCCCATGAGCACCGCACCTGTGAGCACCGCGGACACGTCCGCACCCGCGATCCGCTACGCGGCCGTCACTTTCGACTGCCCGGACCCCGCCGAACTGGCCCGCTTCTACGGCGACGCCCTCGGCCTGCCCGTCGCCTACTCCACCGACGACTTCGTCCTGCTCGGCCGGGAGGGCTCGGCCGGGCTGGGGTTCAACCGGCTGGCCGACTACCGACGTCCCAGCTGGCCGGACCCTTCCCAGGAGAAGCAGGCGCACATCGAACTCGGCGTCGACGACTTGGAGGTCGCCCAGGCCCGGCTGCTCGCCCTCGGGGCAGTCGAACCCGCCGTCCAGCCGCAACCCGACCGGTGGCGGGTCCTGCTGGACCCCGCCGGCCACCCGTTCTGCATCACCACCCTGGTCTGAGCATGATCGGCAGACTGATGACCATGACGGCGCACACCGGCAGAGGCGGCGAACTCGCCGACGTCCTGCTGGGAGTGGCGGCGCGGCTGCGCGGATTCCCCGGCTGTGAGATCTACCTGATCAGCCAGGACGCCGCCGACCCGGACACGGTGCACGTCACCGAGGTCTGGCGGGACGACGCCAGTGCCCGGGCGGCTCTCACCGCTCCGGCGACCGCCGGCGCTCCCGACCCCGCGGCCGTCCTCGCGCTGCTGTCGTCCCCACCACACCGCAGGGACCTCAAGGTCCTGGGCGGAGTCGGCCTCCCCCCTGCCGCCGGCCCGCTCTGACACACGCCGCGGGCCGCAGGAACGGCCTGCTCGGAGGTGCGGTCGCGAGCGAGGATGACCGCTGCTCGGCGCGGCTGCTCACCGGGATCCAAGAGGTCCCGGGCGTCCGGGGCCTGGCCCTCGTCCATGCCAACCCCTACGGCATCGGCAAGGACCCGGCCGATCCGCGCCCGGACGCGCCGGCGCTGGTGACCTGCTCCGAGCTGGCCCGGACGCCGATGGTGGGCCGCTGCCCGGCCGGTGCGGGCGTCGCAGCCGTCGACAACTCCGGCTCACCACCGCCTACCCGCGCTGCCGATCGCGGGCTGCAGCCCGGCGGTGAGCGTTGTCGCGCGCCGGTTCCTCGACGCACGGGAGTACGCCCATCTTCTCCGAGATGTTCATCGCGGGCCGGAACAGGTCGACCGCGTGCCCGCCGGTCTTGCGCGCGGTCGACGCGCGCTCGACGACGGTGACACGCAAGCCGTGCCGGGCGAGCCAGTACGCCGGCACCGGACCGGAAATGCCGGCGCCGGAGACGGGAATGCGCATGGCACCCCTCTTCGTCATTCAGCCCGCCCGTACGGCGTGGATCGTGGTGAAGGCCAACAGGGGCGTGGCGGTGCGCGGCGGATCCTCGAGAATGGGGGAGTGGCCGAGACCGGGCAGCAGTTCCACCTTCGCGCCCGGCACGGCGAGGTAGTCAGCGGCGGATGACGAGCGCCACCTGCGGTCGTCCGCGCCGAAGATCACCAGTAGCGGCTTGCCGAGGGGCGCCAGGCGGGCCGGGAGCGCCTGCTGCTCAAGGAAGTCGCGGGTGGCCTGCATCGTTGCGGTGAGCGAGTGGAGGGTCATACAGCGCACGTCGTCCAGCAGCTCTGCCGGGATCCGGTAGCCCGGTCGGCTGAAAGCGGTGCTCGCGAACCGGCGGATCTGCGCGTCGGTCGGCGGCCACTGCGAGAGTCCGGTCGCCCCGGACCGCGGTGCGATGAAGGCGTCCAGGCTCGGCCCGGTGTTGACGAGCGCGAGCGCGGTCACCAGGTCGGGTCGCTGTTCGGCGACGGCGGTGGCGGCCACGCCGCCACTGGAGTGACCGACGATCACGGCGTGCTCGACGCCGAGCCGGTCCAGTGCCACGCCGGCCCGGCGTGCCTGGTCCGGGATCGCGTAGCTGCCGTCGGCCGGTTTGGCCGACCGGCCGTGCCCGAGCAGGTCGATCCGGATGACGCGGTGATACCTGGTCAGCAGTGGCACGAGCGGGTCCCACGAGCGGGTCGAGGACGCTGAGCCGTGGATGAGCAGGAGCGCGGGGGCGTCACGGGGGCCGTCCTGGCAGACGTGGATGTCGCCGTCGTCCAGCGCCAGGATCGCACTCCCGGTGGCCTCGGCGCCGTCATTCACCTGCGGTCCGCAGTCAGAAGCAGTCATGAGCCCACTGTCGCCGCCGGCACCCACCGGCGGATTGGACGAATGTTCCCCCAGCCCGCACACGTAGCATGGGACGGTGCCGACCTTCACGCACGGTGCGGTTGTGTGGGACGTCGCTAGCCCGCAGCGTCCCAGCAGGGTGGCCGGTCTCACCATGGCCGGGTTCGGTGTTCGCGACCTGGCCGCCCTCCGGATGGTTCCGCACCCGGCCGTGACGCTGCTCCTGGAGTTCGGCGCCGGCTCGCCCGTACTCGACTGTGCCGCCGGGCGGCAGCAGCGGGGAAGCATGGTGGCCGGGCCCGGGCTCGGGTCCGGAGGCGCGGTCCGGGCGCGGGGAGAGAACGTCGAGTGCGTGCAGGTGCGCCTGTCCCCGGTGATCGCACGCGCGGTTCTCGGTGTCTCCCCTGCCGACCTCGACGGCGCCGTCGTGCCCCTGGACGAGCTGTGGGGCCGGCAGGCGTTCCGGATCCGCGAGCGACTGGGCGAAGTCCCGGCGTGGCAGGATCGCTTCGCGCTGACGGACGCGCTGCTCACCCGCCGGTACGAGGCGGGGCCGCCGGTGGACCCGGAGGTGGCCTGGGCCTGGCGGCGGATCGTCGCCAGTCGTGGCCTGGTCCGGGTCGACGGGCTCGCGGCCGAGGCCGGATGGAGCCGTAAGCGCCTGTGGTCCCGGTTCCGGTCGCAGCTCGGGCTGCCGCCCAAGCGCGCCGTGAAGCTGGTCCGCTTCGACCATGCCGCCCACCGCCTGGTCGCGGGCGAAGGCGCGGCCCGAGTCGCGGCCGACGCCGGCTACGCCGACCAGTCCCACCTGCACCGTGACGTCATGGCGTTCACCGGGGCGACCCCCGCGACCGTGGCCGGCGAGCTCTTCCTCGCCGTTGACCACATCGCATGGCCCAGCCGCGGAACACCGGCCGGGCCTCACGCCTGCGGGAGTCGGCCACCGCTGTGAACGCCGCCCCGGTCACCGGCGCCGGGCGTCTTCGGCGGCGCTCCGCGGTCAAGGAAGCCCCGTACCGGCCGAACCGCGATGGCCGGCGGTGGGCGCGGCCCGTGGCGGCTCAGTCCTCTCTCGGGTCGCGGTCCTCGTCCACGCCGTGGTCCGGCTCCTCGTCGTGTTCGTGCAGACGCCCGTCCAGGTCGCTGACCCAGTGCAGGGCCCAGGTGCGCAGCTCGGCCGTCTCGGCCTCGGTCAGGCCGTACGCGGCGAACTCGGCGTCGTCGGCCCAGTCCGCGCCGGCCAGACGGTCGCGCAGGTCGTGGAGCCGGAACTCGTCGCGGCCGTGCCGTTCGCCGAGGCTTTCGAGTTCGGTGGTGGTGCGGTGGCGGGAGGCAGCGTGCACGTCGATGAGGTCGCGTACGGCGCCCCGGTCGGCCAGGGCGCGGACCTTGGTGCCGATGACGGAGTCGAAGGCGAGGACCGGCCCGTACTCGGTCTGGGCGGGCGGCGTCCAGAAGTGCTCCTTGAGGACGTCGACCTCGCACTCCTCGCCGGTGGCAGGGTCGGCGACCATCAGCCGGGCCGAGAGGGCATCCACGTCGATCACGCGGACCCGCCAGCCCCGCCCGGCCAGGCCCTGTCCGAGGCCGGCGACGATCTCCGCCATGGGAGCGGGGTTCTCGGTGGCGACGTCGAGGTCCTGACTGAGGCGGTCGACGAGGCCGTGGGCCTGGACGGCGTACCCGCCGGTGAGCACCAGGGGGTACGGGGCACCGATGTCGATCACTGCGGCCAGGAGCCGGCGGTGCAGGCCGCTCAGCTTCACGCGGCGGCGGACCGCTCTCTCGCGAGCTCGGGGAACGCTTCCTCCCAGACCTGCCGGACGTGCCGGCTGACCAGGGTGCACAGCACGGGCCACTGCTCCAGCAGCAGGTCGCGGTCGAGCAGGGTCACGAGGTCCTCGTGCTGCCCCTCGGCCAGGACCGTGCGGTACAGGCCCATGCGCAGGCGCGGGCGGTCCAGGTCGTAGGCGCGCAGTCCGGACCAGGCCACATGCAGCGGCAGCTCGACCACACCGTGCCGCGGACCTGCGAGTTTCTCCAGGGAGGCGGGCAGCCGGCTCGCGTACCGGGCATGGAGCACCTCGGCCGCGGAGGGCTCCGCACTGCTGGAGGAGAGCTGCATGACCATGGACCCGATTATCGCGCGTCCCGCCCGTCTCCGGTACCGCAGACGCGACACCCGGCCCGACGGCCACCCCGCGCATCCGGGGAGCCGCAGCCAGGTAGTCGTCCCCTTCCAGGTTTTCGGGGAACCCCCGGTGCCCTTCGGCTGGTTGTGTGCTCTGACCCACACACCTGATCACAATGAAGGCCTTCACGTATTGACGGCCGACGCCGTTGTCCTCGGCGACCCGCCACACGTTGCCCGTGACAGCGCCTGACACCATGGCGGCAGCACCCGCACACCACGTTCGCACGGGCCAACCCGCGCCGCGGCAGGGAGAAACCGATACCGATGAACATCCGCACAGAGGCAGGCCGGCACGAAGGGCCGGCTCCCAGCCGGAACAAGTACTCGCCGTCCGTCCAGACACTCGGCTACCTGCTGGGAACCGTCTGGTTCGCTTTCCTGGCCCTCTCAGGTGACGAGCGGCCCGGCTGGCTGCGGGCGGTCTACGCAGTCGTGGCAGTGACGTTCGCTTTCGGTGTCGCAGCGACCATCGTCAACCACCTCCGGGAACGGCGCTGCGGCGGCAGCTCCCTCCGCTGACGCTAGGGCGTACGCCGACTGGTAGAAGTGAGGCCGCTGACAGGCGGATGCCGCGTGGCGAGAAACCGCGGCGTCAACCGTTGGGGGGCACGGCCACACCCGGAGACTTCTTCAACCGTGAAATAAAAGCGGAATGATTGATTCGTAAATTTAGATGTTTGTGGCGTGGCTCACTTGATGATCATGGTTCGAAATGTCTGTGTATGCTTATCGAGTTCGCATCATTGGTGACGAACATCGAAAGAAAATATTCATGGGGGTTTATTGTGCGTAAGCTTCGCGCACTTGCAATCGGTGTCGCCGGCCTGACCATCGGCGTCGTCTTCGCATCGTCGGCATCGGCCGACTCTGTTTCCCCGCCGGCCGAGACCACGGCCGTCACCTTCGCCGAGGCCGGCGGTCAGCCGGACAAGCTGCGGGACGTCAATGCCGCGCCCATGGGTGCGTGGACGAGCGTCCTGAAGAAGGCCGCGGGATCGGCCCTGGGTAGTGCGGCATACGACTACGTCAAGGCCTCGAACGCCATTCCGCAGCGGGAGGGTGCCGCGTTCCGTCGCGGTGACGTGGGCGTCGAGGTCCAGAGCGAAATCGACCTCTCGCGCTCCTTCGACCAGTAGGTAGAAAGGTCGGTGGGCGCGGTTGAACCGCGCCCACCGCACGGGGAAGACGAAAACTGAAACAGTGACGGAAAAAGCCGGGCATCGGCCTCTCGTGGACTTGAGCGGTGGCCAGCGGGCCGCTCTGTCTCTCATCGGAGTACTCGTGGCGGGGGTGGTGTTCTTTCATTTCTCCATGACGGCACTGCACCACACCCCTTTCAATCCGATTCGTGAGAGGCACGACGACAAGATACGCGCCTATATGGCGCCCTACTTCCAGCAGGACTGGCACTTGTTCGCCCCCGAGCCGGTTTCCGAGGATTCCGGATACCTGGTGCGCGCACAGGTGAAGAAGCCCGACGGGTCGGTGGAGACCACGCAATGGGCGGACGTGACCACGCCGCACATCGACAAGGTCCAGCGCCAGCGTTTCTGGCCCTCCCGCGTCGAGCGGCTGGCCCCCGCAGTGCGTCAGCGGCTCGAAGGCTGGCACGATCAGGACCTCGACGCGCTCCGGCGTGAGAAGGACCCCGCCGCACCCAAGAACGCCGACGTCAGCGGCGAGGCGCGGCCTTTGGACCCCCCGCTCGCCCCCGGCGAGCTGGCCGCTCGAGACAGCGCCCTGCTGTACACGCGCGCCGTCGCGAGCGGCGAGGCGAAAGCCCTGTGGGGCAACGGCATCAGCGCGATACAAGTCCGCATCGTGGTGAACAAGTTCCCCCGTTTCTCGCAGCGCTCGGTCCGCACCAACAAGGGCGAAGTCTCCTACTACGACGTCCCCTGGATGCAGCCGCTCAAGGTCTCCCAATGAATTCAGGTGTCATGCGTACAGGAGTCCGCTCCCTTGTTCTCCGCGTCCGGACGCGCTTCCACGCTGCGCTCGACGAGCTGAGCCTGAGCCGGCACGCCCTCATCGGCTCCGCACTCGCGCGCATCATCCTGGGCGGCCTCGGGTTCTACCTCTACGCACGGGACTACACGCAGCGCGCATACCTCTGGGGACCCGACGGGGCATGGCCGTGGCAGAACTTCACGGCGCCCGACGGACAGCAGGGATTCTCCCTGTACTCGGTAAGCAGATCGAGTGCGTGGTTCGACATTGTCTTCCACTTGGGCATGATTTTCGCGCTGCTCTTCATGCTCGGCTGGAAGACCCGCGCCATGAACGTCCTCCACTACGTCTTCCTATGGTCACTCCATCAGCGAAATCCCGTGCTCCTTGACGGCGGGGACAACGTCACCGTCATCGTGCTGGTTTTCTTCGTCTTCATCGATTCGGGCGCACGATTTTCCCTAGACGCCCGCCGTCGGAAATCGAAGAAGGTGGCGGATCCGAATCCCTTCCATTTTCGGATCGGCTCGCTGCTGCACAATGCCGGAGTCCTGGCGGTCATTTTGCAGATCTGCACGGTCTACCTGGTTTCTGGCATGTACAAGGTGCAGGGCCGGAAATGGCAGAACGGTACGGCGCTGTACTACATCCTGCGCGCCAACGAATTCGGCTGGCCCGGTGTCAACCGTTTCATTTACGAGAGTGCCACCCTGGTCGTCACCATCACCTATGCGACGGTCTTCTTCCAGCTGGCCTTCACCTTCCTCCTGCTGAATGGAAAGTGGCGCGTCTTCGCCGTGGCCGGCGGCATCCTCATGCATCTGGGGATCGCCGTCCACATGGCCGGACTCGTCAACTTCTCGCTCACCGTGGTGGCCGTTGAGCTGGTGATCATGGGCGACGCGCACTACCTCCGGCTGGCCCGGGCGGTCCGGCGCCTCGAGGGACGCCCGCGGACCGCGGAACCCGGAACGGCCGGCGCCAACGGGCCGACGGCCCCGGATCCCGGGGAGAAAACGGCCGCACCGGCAGCGCCCGACCCTGCCCTCGTCTCCTCGTGAGGAGCGTCCGGATGCCGCGCAGGACGATCAGGGCAATGGGGCTCGCCCTGCTGCTTGGCGTCTGTGCCGGGGCGGGAGGCGTTGTCGCCCCGGCCCCGGCACGGTTGGGCAATGCGACGACCGGCGACGCGGATCTTGCGGCGCGCGTGCGCGAGGCGGCGGGCGACGGCCTCGGCCACCGGGGCATCGCGGTTGCCTTCGTTGACAAGGGGAAACTGACGTACGCCGGGCTGGGCGACTCGGGCAACCCTGCACACCGGGCCGTCGACGAGTCGACGGTGTTCGAGGCGGGCAGCATCGGCAAGCCCATGACCGGCATGCTCCTCGCCGATCTGGAGGACCGGAAGCTCCTCGACCTCGGCACCCCTCTGGAGCGCCTGCTGCCCGAGCGCAGCTTCTCCGACCCCCTGATCGGCCAGGCCACCCTGACGGATCTCGCCACCCACAGGGCCGGCCTGGAAAAGATGCCCGACGACCTCGGCATGGTGGGCCGCAATCTGCGGCTGATGCTGCTCGGCGAAGACCCGTACCGCGGTCTTGGAGAGGACGACGTCCTGAGCGCAGCCGAGTCGGCCTCCGCCGGCACCCCCGGCAGGTACCTCTACTCGAACCTCGGCATGGCGCTCGCCGGCCACGCGGCGGCACGCCGCGCGGGTCAACCCTTTTCCGAGCTCCTCTCCGCCCGTCTCTTCGGCCCGCTGGGCATGCGGGACTCGCGCGTCATGACGGCCGGCGACCCTCTTCCACCCCGCGCGGCCGAAGGCCGGCAGGCGACCGGCCCCGCCGTCGACCACTGGTTCGCCTCCGGGTACACCCCGGCCGGCGACATCTGGACGTCGGGCAGGGACCTGGGCGTCTTCCTCCGCGCCGTCATCGGGAAGACGGCGCCCGGCGCCCGCGCAGCGATCCCGACGCACGAAGCCGGACGGGGCGGCCGCACCGGCCTGGGCTGGTTCACCAGCGCCATCGGCGGCCGGGAGATCACCTGGCAGAACGGGGCGACCGGTGGCTTCACCTCCTACATGGCCTTCGACGGCGCGGCGGAACGCGGCGTAGTCGTGCTCGGCAACACCGACCGTCCCGTCGACGCCATCGGCGAACGTCTGCTCGGCCTACCGCCGACGGTTCCTCATGCCGCCGGCCGGACCGCCGTCCACGTCACCGCTCTCGCGGCCCTCGGCGCTCCCGTGCCGCTGCTGGTGGCATGGCTGCGGCCGCGGGCCGCTGCCGGCCGCCGCGGGAGGGCCGGGCTCATCTGTGTGCACGCTTTCTTCGGGGCCGCCGCGCTGGCGTTCGCCTGGCGCCGCGGGAGCTGGCTGAGCGTCCCGCCGGAACTGTGGGCCGTCAGCTCCGGGGTCCTGCTCTGGGCGTTCCTCCTCGGCGTCGCGGGAACGGGTCCCCGCCCGCTGGCGGAGCAACCGCCCCCGCCACCCGCCCCCACCGGCCCGCTGGTGGGGACCGTCGCCCTATGGACGGGATGCCTGGCCGTCCTGCTCACCGCCCAGCTATGAGCCGAACCCGCTGAAGGAAGCCATCGAATGACAGACGCCGTCGTCGTCGGGTCAGGTCCCAACGGTCTCGCGGCCGCCTTGACGCTTGCCCGTGCAGGGCTCACCGTCGAGGTGTTCGAGGCCCACGAGCGCATCGGGGGCGGTCTGCGCAGTGAAGCCCTGTTCGACTCGGAGGTGCTTCACGACATCTGCGCGGCCGTGCACCCGATGGCCCCCGTGTCCCCCTTCATGAAATCCCTCGCGCTAGAGGAGCACGGAGTCCGCCTGACACGCTCGCCGGCCGCCTACGCGCACCCACTGCTGGGCCGACCAGCCGCCATGGCCTGGGGCGACCTCGAACGCACATGTGCCGGTCTGGGGAAAGACGGGAAGCGGTGGCGAGCCCTCATGGGGCCTTTGATGGAGCATTCCTCCGCCGTGGTCGACCTGATGCTGTCCACCCAGCGGAACGTGCCGTCCCTACGTTCCCTGACGACGCTGGCCCCCCGCATGCCCGTCCACTCCCTGCGGCTGGGAGGCGGTCTGAGCACCGTGCAAGGCAGGGCCCTGCTCGCGGGCGTGGCGGCTCACGGCATCGGCCGGCTCCCCTCGCCGACGGCCGCCGCCGTCGCCCTACTGCTGGGACACCTGGCCCACACAACAGGCTGGCCCGTCCCCAAGGGGGGCTCGGGGGCCATCGCGGACGTCATGGCCGAACAGATCCGGGCTCTCGGCGGACGGTTCCACACGGGGGTGCGCGTCGACAACCTGGACGAACTGCCCGCCGGCCGACGCGTAACCATGCTCGATGTCTCCCCCCGTGAGCTTGCCCGCATCGCGCCCCTGCCCGCCGGGTACCTCCGCCAGTTGTCCCGGTACCGGTACGGCCCCGGCGCCGCGAAGGCCGACTTCCTCATCGACGGGGAAATTCCCTGGACCGACCGCCGCCTCTCCCAGGCGGCGACCGTGCACCTGGCGGGCGCACGGGGAACGGCCGAGGAGGTGGCGCGGGCGGAGACGCTCACCGCTAAGGGCCTGCGTGCGGAACACCCGTACATCATCGTGGTCGACCCCGCCGCCGCGGATCATGGAAGGGCCGTACGCGGTCGCAGGCCGGTCTGGGCCTACGCCCACGTGCCGAACGGCGACCCCCGCGACCCCCTCGACACGATCCGCGGCGCGATCGAGCGGCATGCGCCAGGCTTCCGGGACACCGTACTCGCCGAACGCGGCGTGTCGGCGGCCGAGCTGGGCGCGTACAACACCAACTACGTCGGCGGTGACATCGGCTCCGGTGCGATGAGCCTGTGGCAGACGCTGGCCCGCCCGGTGGCCCGGTGGAACCCCTACAGAATCCCCCTACCCGGCACCTGGCTGTGCTCCTCGGCGACCCCGCCCGGCCCGTCGGCGCACGGGATGTGCGGACACCACGCCGCGATGGCCGCGCTCCGCGCCCTGTACGGCCGAGCGGACAACTGAGACGGCGGCAAGTTGGACTTGCGGCCTGTGCCCGTGGCAGAGCACGGCACCCAGCCGTGCAGCCAGGGGCCGGCTGCAACGGGCCGGTTCGCGCCGGCGAGGACACAGGGCGTCGACCAGTCAAACAGACACCGCTACGCGAGGTCGCTGCGGAACCAGTTCCAGGAGCTGGTGCTCTCCCACTTCTTGACCGGGTTGTTGAAGCCGCCGCCGGCGGTGCTGGTGTACGTCCACAGCGCCGAATGGAAGGCGCCGCCGTCCTCCTGGCCGTAGTCGTACAGCACACCGACGTCGGCCTTGCCGTCCCCGTTGCTGGTGGCGGGGGCTGCCGATGAGCTTCATCGCGGGCTCGGCCGCCGCCAGGTACTCCTCGGCATCGCTCACGCGGGGCGGATCGGACGCCAGGGACAGGGACGCGCCGGCGAGCCTGAGACGCATCCACAGAGTGAGGTCGTCGCGGCTGTCGATGGCGACCATGGCCTGCGTCAGGCAATCGGCGGCGCGGGCGTCGTTGCCCTGCCGGACGGCAACCGTCGCAGCGTTCCAGAGCGCCTGGGCCGCCAGTGGGCCGGTCGCCCCGCGCAGCGACTCGCACACCTCGTCCACCAGCCGCGCGGGTTCCGCGAGTCGCCGAGTTCGGCGCGGAGTCTTCTGTGCGCCGGTGCCCTGCTGATGCTCGCGGGCGGATTCGTGCGGCTCTTGCTTCGCTCGACCGACGGAGCCGCGCCGAACGGCCCTCCGAACGGTCAACGGAAGCAGCAAGAAGCGGTATGAGGCAGCTGAAAGCGGCATCGAGCCGGCACGGGCAGGTGTTCCGGGCTCAGCCGCCTGTCCGAGCCCAGTAGTCCACCATCACCAGCTCACCTGGCGCCACCGCCCGGGCCCTCCGCCCATCCGAATCGAGGCGCGCCTGTCGGTCCCGGGCCCGATGGGATCTGGGCCCGACTCCAGTTCCTGCTCTCCGCATCCGCACGACTTCCCGCCCCAACAAGCTATCCATACAACCGTATTGAACATACGTCATAGACGTGCGTATGATTCGTCTCGGTGACGGCCCGCCACCGACAACCGCCGAACCGAGGAGTACGCCGCCATGTCCGTCCGGCCCACGCGTTCCACCCTGACCATCCACGGCCGCGTCCTGTCCTACCTGGACTTCGGAGGTGCCGGCCGCCCTCTCGTCGCCCTGCACGGCCACCTCTCCGAGGGCGCGTCCTTCACCGCTCTGGCCGCAGCCCTCGGCCCCGAGTGGCGGGTGATCGCCCCCGACCAGCGCGGCCACGGCGACTCCGAGCGCGCCCCCGATTACACGCGCACCGGCTACCTCGCCGACCTCCTCGCCCTGCTCGACCACCTCGGCATCGGCCGGGCGGTCTTCCTCGGCCACTCCCTCGGCGCGATCAACGCCTGCCACCTGGCCGCCGAACGCCCGGACCTGGTCGAGGCCCTGATCAATGTCGACACCGCCGTCGACCTCCCCGACCACGGAACCAGCCCCCTCGCCTTCGTGCTCGACTTCCCCTACACCGCTGCCACCCGCGAGGAACTGGCCGCCGCCTGCGGACCCCTCGCCGCCGCTCTCGGCCCCGTCCTGCGCCCGCTGCCCGGCGGCGCCGGATGGCGGCTGCCTTTCCACCCGCAGGACACCGTCGACTCCGAGAACCTCGTCCACGGCGACCACCGGAAGCAGTGGCTCGCCACCGACTGCCCCGCGCTCCTGATCCACGGGCTGCGCAGCCAGGTCCTGCCCGCCGAGCAGGCCCGGGCCATGTGCTCCAGGCGCCCGGGCACGGTCTACCGCCCGCTGGACAGCGACCACTTCGTCCAACAGGCCGACCCCGAGGGCTTCACCACCGCGGTCCGCGAGTTCCTCGCGGATATCTGAACCACCCTCGTCCGATGGGCGTCGTGAGCGCCGCGGCACCGCGTGCATCACCTCGCCTTCATGTCCGGAAGGCAAGCATCTGCCCGCAGGAGCGAACGCGTGGCCGCGGATGCGGTGGGAAACCGTAGAAGGCGTGTGCGGTTCGCGGTCGCCTGCGCCCGCAGCGCTCCGGTGCTTGCCGCCCGGCTGCAAGCCGAGCTGCTCAAGCCCCATCTGACGGCTCGGTGCCGACGCCTGGGCATGATGAGTACGAAGACCGGCCGGCCTTGAGTACGCCCGCGCAGGCGAACCGGTGCTGGAGCCGATTGGCTGTACCCATGCACGAGACAATGCCCGGCCCGACCACCGACCGCGCCGCCGAGACCCCCGCCATCGACGAGGTGTTGATGTGGGCCACGACGCTGTCGGTGGCCCTGATCCCGGTCGCCTTTCTCTTCGGGGGCCTGGCCCAGATGGCAGCGGACGTCCACCCTCAGACCGTGGCGGTCGTAACGGCCGGCTGGTGGGCGTCCTGGACGGCCACCCCGCTGCTCGCGGTGGCCTTCCGGTTGTCCCTGCGGCACCCCGCCCTCGCTCCGGCGGGACGCTGGGCGGGGTGGATCGCGCCGGTCCCGCCGACGCTCACCATCCTGTTGGCCCTCGGCCTGTAGACGGCGGCCTCGCAGCCCGGACGCCGGTCACGGTTGGAAACGCTACGTCAGCGAGAAGAACCTCAGCCGCAACCGACCACCAGGGTGGGTCCGCAGCAGGCGTGGCCAGGCCGCCGAAGGCGCCGACGCGCCCCTGGCCGTCTGCCGGACTCACCCACCGCAACCCACTGCCCGAAAGGACCCGACACCGGATGTCCATATGGCCTTCGATCGTTGCCGTACTCGGCACCCTCGCCGGTGCCCTGACCGCCGGCCTCCTCCAGCACCGTTCGGCACGCACCGCGCGCGCCGAGGAGCGCGCCGACAGCCACCGCCAGGACCAGCTCGGCGCCGTCACCGACTTCGCCGCCGCCCTGGACGCGCACCGCTCGGCGATGTTCCACCGGGAGCGTCTGGCCCGGACCGAGGCAGGCACCGAGCACCAGCTGGAGGCCCAGACGAGGTCCCATGACACGCGGGCGGCAATCACCGCGCCCCACATCCGGCTTCAGGTCCTGGTCCCCGAGCTGGCCGGCCCCGCCCAGCAGGCCGCAGACGCCACGTACGCGCTGCGCAAGGCCGTCGACCGGTCCGAGCTGGACGCCCGGCGGCATGCGGCCAAGGAGGCATCCGCCGCCTTCATCGCGGCGGCCGCCACGCTGCTGACCCCCGACAATCGCTGACTCAGGGCAACCATGGCCGACGTCGCGGCCGCCCGGTAGTGCGGGCCGGGAGCCGCGATGCGGAGTTCATCGCCGGGGCGCCGGGGCCGGGGCCGGGTGCGGGCAGGTGCGGCCGGCGGGCGCTGGGCGGGGCAAACGGCAGTACGGCGGTGGGCGCCACCCCACTGCCGGTGGAAATCGCACCCACCGCCGAACATGACGGGACGGGCTGCGGGGGAATCCCCGCAGCCCGCCCCGATCCGCGAACGGATCGTCACTGCCTCTTCCGAGCAGGTGTACTACCCGTGGCTCAGTGGAAGCTGGTGTTGTGGCACTGGAAGCTGGCGCTGCTCATGAGCAGCAGGCCGTCTTCGCCCTCGGCGATCTCGAGCTGCTGGAGGTTGAGGATGGACATCACGGTCATCTCCGTTCGGTGTTCGTGAGCGCGGGCGGGTTGCCGGTGGCTCAGTGGAAGCTGGTGTTGTGGCACTGGAAGCTGGCGCTGCTCATGAGCAGCAGGCCGTCTTCCTCCTCGGCGATCTCCAGCTGCTGGAGGTTGAGGATGGACATGGCGGTCACCTCCTTTCCGCGTTCCGGTGGGCGGGTGTGTCACCCGGTTCAGTGGAAGGCCGGTGTGGTGTGGCACTGGAGGCCGAAGCTGGCGCTGCTCAGGAGCAGCGCGCCGCCTTCCTCCTCCACGATCTCCAGCTGCTGGAGGTTGAGGATCGACATGGTGTTCACCTCGATTCCTTGGATGGAGGTTCTGTCCCGGCCGGGCCGGACGCTTCCGCCGGAGGCGGGACACGGCTCAGGCGAGGGTGCCGTGGCACGCGTAGCTGATGGCGCTGGCGAGCAGCGCGGCGCCTTCTTCCTCGGCGAGCTCGAGCTGCTGCAAGTTGAGGACGGACATGCGGGTCACCTCCCTTCTGCGTCGGGGTTTCGCTGGACCGGGACCGGTGCAGCAGGCTTCAGGCGGCGGTGGCCGCTACGGGGCCGCCGAGCAGGGGGAGGAGATGGTCGGTGCGGCGCCGGGCGCCGTCCATCGCCAGGAGCACTCCGGCCGATCCGGTGGCCAGGTCCATCGACAGCCGGACCAGGTGCCTGCCGGGGAAGGCGAGGCCGTCGCCGTGGGGTACGGCGTGCCGCCACAGGTCGCGCCGGTGGCCTTCGAGCGCGTCGGCGTCGTCCGCGCCAGCGCCGACGGCCGTCAGGAAGTACAGCAGTCCGGCGCGGCCGTCGAGCAGACCCGGGAAGACGGTGAACTGGCCGCGCGCCGCCAGCCGGATCGCGGCGAGGGCCTCGGCGAGGCCTTCGCCGGTGCGGTGCTTCAGGAAGGCCGCCAGGGCGAGTCCGATGCCGGTGGATCCGGTGCCGAGGTAGAGCACGGACCGCCAGCCGTCGTCGACCTGCAGGGAGCCGTCGACGTCCGCGCACTGGGCGAGGTCGCGGCGCAGTGCCCGCTCCGCGAGGTCGAGGCAGCCGGGCTCGCCGGTGCGTTCGTGCAGGCGGACCAGGAACAGCGCGGCTCCGGCCGCTCCGGTGGTGAGGCCCGCGCCGGGGTTCTTGCCGGCCGGGTGGTCTAGCGCGGCTTCGATGCGCTCCGCGACGCGGTCGGCGATGCGACGGGCCTGGTCGAGGTGGACGCCGTCCCCGCGGCGGGCGTGGAAGCCGAGCGCGGTCAGACCCGTGCCGGGCAGCCCGGTCAGCAGCCCGAGGCTGGTCGGTTCGCCGGTGCGGTCGAGGGCCCGGCCCAGGATCTCGGTGGCCTCCTCGTGCCGTCCCAGGAGGTCGAGGACGGTGGCCACCCCGCAGGAGCCGTTGAAGAGGCCGACGGGTGCGCGGTCGATGTCCCGCAGCGTCGCTGCGGTGAGCCAGTCGGTCCACGAGGGGTCGACGGCGTGGCCCGTGGCGTGCAGGGCGTACAGGACGCCCGCCGCGCCGTGGGAGAGGTTCGTTCCGCCGCCCTCCCGCGCTCCGTCGGGATCGCCCGGGAAGAGCCGGTCCTCCCGGTGGGGGGTGGCGCAGGCGGTGAGCGCCGCGACGAGCCCCGCCCGGTTCTCCTCCCAGTCCTTGCCGACCGCTCCGGGGCCCGGTGGTGCCGGTGTGGTGGTCCCGGTGATCGACGCCATGGCGGCCGCGGCCTCGTGGGCGTACCCGGCCGGCAGCGGGAAGAGTTCGTGCGCCCATCGGGCGAGCTGGCCGGGCTTGGCCGGATCCGGGCCGGACAGCGCCGTCAGCGGGATGAACTGGCCCAGGCGCAGGGCGGCCAGGCTGTAGGCGTCGACGTCGGTGCCCGTGACGTGGGCGGGCGCCGCGAAGCCGGGTGCGCCGAGAAGACCGGTGCGCTCCTCGCCGACGGGGTGGGCGGCTTCCAGGTCGATGAAGGTGACGGTGTCGTCGGGGCGCACGATGATGTTGTTCGGGTGGAGATCGCCGAAGACGACCCCGGCCCGGTGGACGGCGGCGGCGGCCGCGGCGACCTTGTCGAGGACCGAGAGCGACCAGCGGGTGTATTCCGCGTACGTCTGCGGTGTCGCCCCGGGCCGCACCAGCGGCAGGCGCAGCACGCCGGCTTTCGCCAGTGAGTCGCCGTCGATGTACTCCTGTACGAGGAAGTGGTGCTCCCAGTACGTCTCGTAGCCCAGCACGCGCGGTACGAGACCGGTCCCGGCCAGCGCGGTGAGCATGCGGTGCTCGTGCCGCAGGCGGGCGACGGCGTCGAGTCCCCGCGCGTCCAGCCCGGCCAGGGGCCGGGCCTCCTTCAGCACGACCAGGTCGCCGGTTGCCGGGTCCTTGGCCAGGTAGACCCCGCCCCCGTTGGAGAAGTGCAGCGGCCGCACGATCTCGTAGGGCAGGTCCACGCGGCTGATCGCGCTGAACCGTTCGATGCGCTCACGGATGAAGCCGGGCGTCGGAGCCCACTTCGGCGGGGTGAACGCCGCGGTGCGCGGATCGGGCACGGGCGTTCCGTCCGGCCGGGCGATGGCCAGGACGGGGACGTCGCCGCCGTCCTGGGCCCACCGCGCGGCGAACGCCCCGTACCGCAGGAACACCGGGCTGCGCTCGCTCCAGCGCAGGTCGGAGAGGATGTAGGGGCCCTGTTGCCCGTCCAGTGCGTCCGTGAGGGCGTCCAGCAGCGTCTTCAGCTCCGCCTCGTCCGCCGGGTAGACGGCGATGAACTTGCCCGACGAACCGCGGTGGGCGTACTTGGAGTTGAAGGCCGACAGCAGCCGGCCGCTGCGCAGGTACTTGAAGGCGACGCGGTGGGAGACGCAGACGGCGGCGGCCCGGTCCAGGACCTCCTGGGCGGCCGGGACGTCGGCCGATACGTGGATCTTCCAGCCCTGGTTCGGCAGCGGCCGGCCGAAGAACACCCGCACCCATACGTCCGCGTCGTCCTGCACCAGGGTGGCGTCGCCGACCCGCGGCGGCGTCCAGCGCTCGTCCTCGTCCGCGATGCGCTGCGGCACGTCGAAGAACACCGGGTCGGCCAAGCAGAACGCGTACATCTGTTCCAGGTTCATCGCTTCCCCCTGCCGGAAATCCGCTTCTGACCCGCCCCGCTCGCGGAGCACGTCTCCACGGGGCTGCGGGCGGTACCCCGGCTCGCGGCGGTGGGTGGTCCACCCGCCGTCCGCCGGCAGTTCCCGGTGGCGGATCAGTTCGTCGTTCATGGCCACAACGGTGCGGCGGGGCGGTCCTCGTGGGATGGACGGACGGCCATCGGCACTGATCACAGCCGACGATCGGCTGCTCATCACGCGTGGACGGCCACCGGCGACCTTCGTTCCAGGCGGTCGCAGGGCCGCACACGTCACGGAACAACGGAAGAAGCCCCCATGATCAACTCGCAGCGCCTCCGCCTCGCGCTCGTCGCCCTCGCCGCCTCCGCAGCGGCGTTCACCGCTGCCCCGGCCCAGGCGGCGACGCCCGCTCCGCCGCTCCAGGCCCGGACCCAGGCCGCGACGACGGTCCAGATCGCCGACCTGGTGGACTCGCCGATCTCGCTCATGCGCTGCCGCGACGACGGCCAGGGCTGCCCCCCGCTCAAGAGCCCGTGCGGCACCGAGTGGGCCCCGACCACCATCGACCACTGGTCGGACCACATGTTCGAACGGATGGCCGAGCGAGGCATCACCGAGGCGCAGGTGCGGGCCGTCGTCGCCACCGGAAACGGCTGGTGCCAGACCAGCCAGAAGACCTTCCTGTACCAGGAGCCGGTGGGCAACAGGACCCTGGCGGTTTCCGTCGCCTGGAACAAGGGCGAACCGCTGGCCGTCACCGCGTTCTGGAAGAACTAAGGTGATGGTGGTCTGCCCGGCCCCCCTCGCCCGGACAGGCCACCGCCCACCGTCGTACACGCCGTCAGATCGCTCGAAACCGCCGAGGAGTCCGGATGCGGGCAGGGGACGCGGCCGCCGGCGCGCCCGACGGCGACGACGCACCCCTCTTCCGGGTGCTCGGCCCGGTCCGGGTGGGCCTGCCCGGCGGTCCGGCGGTCCGGCCCGGCCCGCCGCGCCGCCAAGCGGTCCTGAGCGTGCTGCTGATGCGGCGGCGCCGGCCCGTCCCGGTGGCCGAACTCGGCGCCGCCGTCTGGGGCGACGACGCACCGGCCAGCGCCGCCGGGAACCTGCGCACCCACGCGTGGGCGCTGCGCACCCTGCTCGAACCCGGCCGCACCCCGCGGGAGCCGCCCCGGATCCTGCTCGGCGACGAGCGCGGATACATGCTGGACACCCCGCCGGAATCGGTCGACGCCTGGCGGTTCGAGCAACGGGTCGAGGCCGCCCGCCAAGCTCGCGAACGCGGTGACACCGCCGCCGAACACGCCCTGCTGGCCGGTGCGCTGTCCCTGTGGTCGGGGGAGGCCCTGGCCGGTGTTCCGGGCCCGTTCGCGGAAGCGGAACGCATCCGGCTCGCCGCCCTGCGCACGGCCGCCCGCAAGCGGCACATCGCCTGCGCCCTGCGCCTGGGCCTGCACCACACGGTGGTCCCCGCCCTGACCGCGCTGACCCGGGAGTTCCCGCTCGACGAGGAACTGCGGGCCCTGCTCATGCGCGCCCTGCACGGCTGCGGCCGGCAGGCGGAGGCGTTCACCGTCTTCGCCGACATGCACCGCGTCCTCGGCGAGGAACTCGGCGTCGCCCCGTGCCGGGAGCTGACGGCACTGCACGCCCGCCTGCTCACGCGCGACCCGCCACCCTCCGTCCGCCACCTGCCCCGCACCCCTGCCCCTGCCCGGCCGCCGGCCTCGGGGGCGGCCCCGGCGGCCGCGGCGGACCGGGCCTTCGCCGAAGCCAGGGGAGTGCTCACCGGGGGAGCGGACCGCGCCGCCGTCCCCGTCCTGGTGCTCGCCGGGCCCGCCGGTGCGGGCAAGACGGCGCTGGCCGGGCGGCTCGCGGACAGTGCGGCCGACCGCTTCCCCGACGGCCGGTTCTCCGCCGAGCTGCGGACCTGGGGCCCCGGCCCGGCCGGCGCGGGCCCGCTCCTGGCGCACCTCCTGCACGCCTTCGGGATCCCGGCGGCGAGGGTTCCCGCCGACCCGGACCAGCGCGCCGCGCTCTACCGGTCGGCCCTCGCGGTCCGGCGCGTCCTCCTCGTCCTCCACGGCGCCCGCGACGCGGCGCAGGTCGTGCCCCTGCTGCCCGGCACTCCCGGCAGTGCGGTCCTCGTCACCACCCGCTCCCGCGTCCTCGCGTCCGCCCTGCCCGCCGCCACGCCCGTGGAGCTCACCGCACGTCCACCCGCCACGCTCCCGCCCGGCGGCCCGGATACCAGAGCCCCGGACTGGACCGGCCTGCCGACCGGTCTGCCGCCCGGCCTGGCCCGTGCCGCCCGTCGGCTCGCCCGCTCCGGAGCCGGCCTGTCGTCCGTCGACGCCCTCGCGCCCGTACTCGGCACCGGCCTCGCGGACGCGGCACTCATCGCCGAAGCCCTCGTGGACGCCGGAGTTCTCGACACTCCCGCACCGGGCAACTACCGCCCGGTGAACTGGCCCTGACGGACCGGCGGCCGGCCGCTGTCCCGGCTTTCGTGACGCACGCCGGAGTTTCGTCACGCTCGGCCGCCCGCCGGGCCCCCCGGCGGCAAGCACCGGCCCGATCCGGCCGTGCTCGGCCGGAGGCCACCCCATGCCTCCTAAACGTGCATGGCATTCACATGATCCTTTGAGAGTGGGCCCACCGCGCCCCGCCTGGCAAGGTCGTGCCGAGCCCGGCGGGCCGGTTCCCCCAGCCGGCCCGCCCGGCCATGGCCCTCAAACGGAGGTGACGCGTGCGTACGATCGCCGCAGGGATCCCGACCGGACCGGTTCCGACCAGCCGCCCCACCACGCACCGCGCGGACGTACCGACACCAGGTCCGGAGCCGGAGGCCACCGTGGACGGCGCCGGGAGCGAACCCTCCTTCTGCGTGCTCGGCGCGCTCCGGGTCCAGCGGGCCGGAGCCGTGCTCCCCCTCGGCTCGCCACAGCAGCGGGCGCTGCTCGCGATGCTCCTCCTGAGGTGCAACGACGTCGTGGACCTCGACGAGATCGTCGACGGCCTCTGGGGAGAGGAACCGCCGCGCACGGCGGTGGGTACGGTCAGGTCACACGTCTACCGGCTGCGGCGCCCGCTCGGTTCCCGGATCGCGACGCACGGCCAGGGATACCTCCTGCACACCGCCCCGGGCGCACTGGACCTCGACGTGTTCGACCACCTGGTCGCCGAGGCCCGCGCCCGCGCCGCCGCACAGGAGCCCGGCCAGGCGGCCGGACTGCTGGCCCGGGCGCTCGGCCTGTGGCGCGGGCCCGCGCTCGCCGGCCTCCCGGGCCCGCACGCCGCGATCCACCGCGAGCGCCTGGCGGAACTGCGGCTGTCGGTGCTGTTGGAACGCATCGAACTCGACCTGCAACTGGGTCACCACGCCCGCCTGGTCCCCGAACTGACCAGGCTCTGCGCGGAGCACCCGCTCCACGGCAGGCTGCGGGAACTCGCCGGGATCGCGCTGGCCCGCAGCGGCCGCCACCTCCGGCCGGCACCGGACCGGCACCCGCAGGACCCGCGGGACGCCCACCCGCACCCGGCCCCCGATTCGGCCCCCGTGTCGGCCTCCGGCCCGGCACCCGCCGGCCACGAGTGCGCCGATCCGGGCGGCCCACCCGTTCACCCGGACGGTGCCGAACTCCCCACGCCGGCCCAGCTCCCCTTCCCACCGGGCGACCTCATCGGCCGCACCGAGGCGGTACGTGACCTTCTCGCCGCGCTGACGGCCCCGCGGCCCGGAGTCCTGGCCGTCGCCACGGTCACCGGCACCGCGGGTGTCGGCAAGAGCGCACTCACCGTCCACGTCGCGCAGCGCCTGCGGGACCGGTTCCCGGACGGACAGCTCTACGCCGACCTGCGCGGTACCTCGGCCGGCCCGGCGGACCCCGCCGCGGTCCTGGCCGGCTTCCTCCGGGCACTCGGCGTCCGGGAGCCCGCGCTCCCCGACGGATTGCCGGAGCGGGCCGCGCTCTTCCGCACGACGGTGGCCGACCGGCGGCTCCTGCTGCTCCTGGACGACGCCCGGGACACCGCCCAGGTCGAGGCGTTACTGCCGGGCTCGCCCGGCTGCGCGGTGCTCGTCAACGGCCGGGCCGCGCTGGACGGGCTGCAGACCGTACACCGCGTGCGCCTGGAACCCCTGGCGGCCCCCGAAGCGCTGGCCGTGCTCTCCGCCGCCGCAGGTCCGCAGCGGATCGCCGCCGAGCCCGGCCAGGCGGCGGGCCTCACCGAGCGGTGCGGCGGACTGCCCCTGGCCCTGCGGCTGGCCGGGGCCCGGCTCGCGGCCCGGCCCTCGTGGTCCGTGTCCGACTTCGTCCACCTGCTCGACGGCAGCCACCCGGCCTTTCCCGCGCTGCCCCCGCTCGCCGCGTTTCCCGCGCCGGCCGGCTCCCAGGACGGCATCACGGCGTGCGTCCGCCCGAGCTACGACCTGCTCGACGGCGAAGAGGCCCGGCTGTTCCGGCTGCTGGCACTCCCCGGCCGGGGCGCCACCGACGTCGCGGGAGCGGCCGCCCTCGGCGGGCTGGCACCGGCGCGCACCGGGCAGTTCCTGGAACGGATGACCGGGCTGGGCCTGCTGGAGTCGCCCCGCCCCGGGGTGTACCGCCAGTACCCGCTCCTGCGGACGTTCGCGGCCGAACGCTCCCGCGTCCAGGACCGCCCCGAAGAACGGACGGCGTCCCTCACCCGCTTCCTCGACCACCTGCTCGCCGAGGCCCGCACCGTCCACGCCGCCGAGCGCCCGGGGCACCTCGTCCCCGGCCTGCTGCCCCCCGACGGCCGCCCCGGGCGCCCCGACAGCCGGCGCCGGCTGCTCGACCCCGACCACGACGGCGCGCTCACCGTCGCCGCGCAGATCCTCGAAACCGTGCCGTCAGCCGTGGCCGTGGCCGCCGATCTGGCGCTCGCCGTCGAACCGCTCCTGGAGGACTCCCACCTGTGGGCCCGCTCCCTCGACCCGCTCCGCACGATCCTGCGGACCGCGCAGGACCAGGGACACCTGCGCGCGGCGGGCCGGGCCGGCTACGTGCTGGCCAGCGCACTGGGCCAGTTGGGCCGGCTGGACGAGGCGGGCCGGATGCTGGACGTCGCCGAACACGCGGCGCGGGCGGTGGGCGACGACGCGGTGCACACCGCAATCCTCAACCGCCGGGCCCACCTGTGCCAGTACCTGGCCCGTTGGCACCAGGCCGACGCCCTGCACCAGGAGGCCGTCGCCGCCGGTGAGGCCTGCGGCAGTGCCTGGGCCGGCCGCAACGCCCGCGGCGGGCGCGTCAGCACACTGCTGCGCCTGGGCCGGCGCGACGAGGCCGCCGAGCTCAGCCGGACCACCCTGGCGTCCGCCGTCGACGCGGGGGACCGGGGCGGCGAGGCGTACGCCCTCTACAACCAGGGACTCACCGCCCGCCACCTCGGCCGCCCCGACGAGGCGGTGGCCCGGCACCGGCAGAGCGCCGAACTGGGAGCGAGCTACGGCTCTCCCGCGATGGAGGCGATGAACCTGGTGTCGGAGACGGCCGCCCAACTGGCCGGGAACCGCCTGTCGGAGGCCGTGGACTGCGGCGAACGCGCGGTCGCGGCGACCGGCCGGCTCGGCTGGCAGGCCGCCGAGGCCCGGGCCCGCCGGCTCCTGGACACCGCCCTGGCGGCGACGGCCGGCGACCGCCCGCCCGTCGGGCCCGGGGAACCGCTCACCTCGCCCGCCCACCCCCGGCACCCGCACCGTCCCCCGTCGGCTTCCTGAAGCTCCGGAACGCAGGAGAGCGGCCCGCCCCGGGCCGCCCCTCCCGCACCGACGTCCCACCCGTCCCCGCGCGCATCACCACCGCGTCACCGCACGACACCGCCCCGCACGGATTCCCGTACGGGGCGACACGCTCCGGGCACCCGGCGGATCCGCCAGGGCCGGTACCGGTGGTCGATCGGATCAGTACGCCGTCCACAGCGCCGCGCGAGAAACCAGACGCTCTTCGACGTGCCCGTATGACGACCGGGTCGGGCCCACAGCCACCCAACCGACAGCGGATGGAGTCCGCTGCCCCCGCACCCGGTCTCCCGGGCGGCTCAGTTGAGCGGCCGGCCGGGGCACAAGGCGTCGCCCCAAGCCGTCGTCACGATGCACTGCTTGTCGTCGTGGCCGCCGGCCCACGGCGGTGTGGTGGTCGTCCCGTGCCCGGAGGCGGAGGCCGCAGCGGCTGCGCCCCCCAGCATCCCGGTGCCCAGCACGACCGCGAACAGCATCCGCACCACGATTGCGCGCATGGTCTGAATTCCCCTCGTTTATGCGACAGTCCGGCCACGGCGGGGCGGTGGTCCTGGTCGGGGAGCCGCTCCTGCCGTGGGCACCAGCCTGCCAGTCGCTTGACGGTACACACATACCCGACGGTGGATCATGATCCTGCCACGCACGTTTAGGAGGCATGTGATGGAGACGGACGGCGGACCCGGCACGGCGGTCACGGTGCCCGGCCTCGACAGCACTGCGGTCATGCTCTACCGGTGGGCGGTCGTCCACGAACGCCTCACCCCGGCGACCCTCGCGCAGGCCGCGGCCGAGACCGGAGTCAGCCCGCGGGCGTGCCTGTCCGCGGTGCGGGCGCTGACCGACTCCTGCCTCCTCACGGAACTCCCCGCCGACGGCGGGGCGGGGGAGCCGGCCGGCTGGCGGCCGGTCAGCCCCCAGGCCGCCACCGCGCAACTACTGTCGGACCGCGACACGGCCCTGCGCGCGCAGGAGGAGGCGCTGCGCGAACAGCGCCGGCGCATCCAACTGCAGCGCGACGGGCTGGCCGCGCTGACGCCGGTCTACCTCCAGGCCCGCCGCCACGCCTTTCCCCAGGGCACGATCGACCACCTGCCGGACAAGCTGGCGGTCCGCTCGCTGCTGTCGGACGTGATCGACTCCTGCCGTAGCGAGGTGCTGGTCTCCAAGCACGGCGGGGCGTTCCCGCCAGCGGCGCTTCGGGAGGCACTGCCACGCGACCTGGCGCTGCTCGGACGGGGAATCAGGATGCGGAGCCTGTACCAGCACGCGACGCGGTTCGACCAGCCCACCCGGCTGCACGCGGAGCAGCTGATCGGGGCGGGCGCCGAGATCCGGACGCTGCCGGAGGTACTGCCGCAGATGATCATCGTGGACGGGTCGCTGGCCCTGCTGCCGGCCCGGTCGGGCGGTGCGCTGCTGATCCGGGAGCCGGACCTGCTGGCCTACCTGCTGGACGTCTTCGAGCGGGACTGGGAGAACGCCGCGCCGTTCGCGACGGGGCCGCAGGCCGCGCACGACGTGTCCAAGACGATGAAGCAGAGCATCCTCGTGCTGCTCGCCAAGGGGCTCAAGGACGAATCCATCGCCCGCCGCCTGGGCATCTCCCTGCGCACCTGCCGCCGTCACGTCTCCGAACTCCTGGAGGTGCTCGGTGCGCACAGCCGCTTCCAGGCGGGGGTCATCGCCGAGCGCCAGGGCCTGACCGCCCACCCGGACCTGCCCGCCCCCGCCCCCGCCGCCACTGCTCCGGACGGACCCGCACCCGGCCCGCCCGCCGACGACGCCGGGTCCGGGACGCCGGCGGACTGTCCCGGCTGCGGCGGGCCGGTACGCGCACCTGCCGCCGCCCCGGGCCGGTCCGCAGGCCGTCCGCCCCGCCACTGCTCGCCCCGCTGCCGCTCCCGCGCCTACCGGGCGCGGATGAAGGGCCAGGGCGCGGGGCCGGCCCCGACGGGCGTCACGAAACCCACCGACCGCATCACGTAACCCCCGCTCCACCGCCAGCCGCCCGCCGGGACCGCGGCACTGACTTACGGGGGTCGATGCTCGCCTCACATCAACGACTGGCAGGCGCTGTTACTCGGCTGAATCCCGGCCGCGTGCTTCGTATCGACCGCGGAGCTTCCTCAGAAGCGGGCAGCGCGGCGATGAGCAGTTTCACGACCGGCCTCCCTCAGCAGCAGACAGCTCGCCATGCGCGGCCACCCCTGGGCGCCGCTCGGCGTAGTGAGCCGCGGCAGCTTCCTTGCGGGCGGTATGCCGGATGCCGAGGCGGCGCGGTCTGCGGCGTACCCGTTCACCCAGTGCGGCTGCGTCCATGTCACCTGGCAAGTGAGGGGCCGTAGCGGTGACAGCGGCCACGGCCTCGGTCCAGGTCGGCATCGAGGGACTGGCGTGGGCGACGGCCACTGCCCGTTCGAGGAGAGTGAGATGTGCGAGGACGGCGTTGACGCATGGGTCGGGGCCCGCGCTCAGAACGTCGTAAGTCGTAAGCCCGTCACCGAAGTCACGGTCCAGGCTCCACAGCCGTTCTCCCCCGACCTTGCGATGCCAGATCGGGCTGAGTCGGCGATGGATGCTTCTGGCCTCGGCGCGCAACTGGTCCAGGTGCACTGAGGTGATGCGTTCTCCCGTGAGCAGCGGGGCTGACCACGAGCCGAGCAGCGCGGTCGGGACGGCTGCCGGCCGGGCCGGAGGCCGGCGGCGTCGCTGAAGGAGTGGATGGCGGTCTCCTTGCCGACAGCTGCTGCCTTGAGTGCGCCCACCGCCCTGACCAGGCCGGATTCGTCATCAAGTGGAATCGAGAGCCCCACCTTGCGGCTGCCGTCCGGCAGTATGAGCTCCTGCTCGATGTTCATGCCCGCTCCGGATGCTTCGGTCGGCAGCCACTCGGTGCGATACACGCGGCGGGGGTCCGCGGGGATGGTCACCAGGCCGGGCGCGCCGGCCTGGAGGAACGTGACCGGGCCGTCCCAGTCGTGGACGAACTGCTCGATTTCCAGGATGCGCGGGAGCGGCTGGGCTGCGCTGACCGTCAGCGGCGTGCTGCTGCCGACTGCGGGGCCTTCACCTTGCGCTACCTCGTCCGAGTCGCCGGAGCGTCAGTGATCAAGGTGCCTCCGGCTGGTCGCAACACGGGCTTTGACTCTCGATCTCGCCAAAGCAGCCGATCGAACAATAAATCTTGCAAGACTTCAGACGGGCAGGCGCCACTCCGAGCTGGCCGAGGAAGCCAGTGACGGCCGACGCCGCTGACAGCATCAGGCCCTTCTCTGCGCTGCCAGGGTGGCCGCCCGCGCACTCACCGTGCCCAGTGCCTCAGCGCCATACGCCCGGGTGGTTTGACCGGTGCACCCTTCGATCGGCCGTATATCCCCACCTATATTCAAAGAGTAGTCGCACGGCTACTTTCAGTGAAAGGGGACAGTGATGCGTCCGACGTCCATGGGCCGACTGGCGGCCATCGCCTCGACGGCCCTGCTGCTGGCCGGTGTGGTGAGTGCCGGATCGGCTCAGGCGCAGTCCGCTGCTCAGGCAAGGTATCCCGGTGGGCTCATCACCTACTCGATCGAGTTCTCCAACCCCCAGGAGAAGGACGACAACGACCTGCCCGAGCCCTACGGCAAGGTCTTCGTGACGGATGGCGGCCTCCGGCAGACCACCCTGTGGGAGCACCCGGACCTGGACATCAACACCCCCACCGTGCCGCGCTACCCGGAGTCCGGCTTCACGCACAGGTTCGCCGACCAGTTCATCAGCGAGGTGTGTGCCTTCGTGGGTGAGGACGACACCGGCATCAACGCCGACGATGTCCTCGCCGAGGGCTGCGAGCCCTTCCACGGCCCCGGTGCGTACACCATCCCCGGTCCAGACGGAGAGGTGACCGTCACCGTCTACCACATCGGCTGATCCCCCCACTGCATGGATGCCCTGCCCCCTCCTGGGGGCAGGGCATCCATGC
>NZ_JBSGYT010000037.1:0-80917 GCF_053610645.1 Streptomyces sp. NPDC054883
CCCTCCCGGGAGCGGGGGGCCCGTTTCCGTATATCCGTACGACTGACGTCGCTACCACCCAGTAAGGTCCCTACTGTTGAACAGTGAACAGGGGTGGGGATTTCCATGAACGCGAACCAGAAGAAGACCCTCGTCGCCGTCGCGGCGGCCGTACTGCTCGCCGGCGGGGCCACGGCGTGCGAGGGCGGTAAGAAGGACGGCGCCGCCGCTCCCGCGACGAGCGCGTCGAGCGCAGCGGGCGTACCCGGCGGCCAGAAGCCGGTGCAGGCGGAGCCGGCCGCCGCCTTCCTGGAGCAGGTGAAGAAGGGCGCCGAGGAGATCACCTCGCTGCGCTACACCATGTCCGGGAGCGTGGCCGGCCAGCAGGTTTCCGGCGACGTGGCCATGCGCCTCAAGCCCGAGGTGGCCATGTCGATGAAGATGGCCTCCCCGGCGGCGGAGGGCGGCACCGTCGACCTGCGCCTCATCGGCAACGTGATGTACATGGGCAGCGAGGGCAAGTACCTCAAGTTCGACCTCAAGAGCGCGAGCCCGGACGCGGCGGCCCAGCTGGACGCGCTCGGCAAGGCCGGCCAGAGCGGTGAGAACCCGGGCGACCGGGCGACCCAGCTGAGGGGGGCCAAGGACCTGAAGTCGCTCGGCGAGGAGACCATCGACGGGCAGAAGACCACGCACCTGACCGGCACGCTCAGCCTGGAGCAGCTGAAGGCCACCGCGGCCGCGGGTTCCCCGGAGGCCAAGGAGCGCCAGGAGAAGACCGTCAAGCAGCTCCAGGACCAGGGCGTCGAGAGCATGGTGATGGACATGTGGATCGATGCCGCGAACCACACCAAGCAGGTGCGCACCCAGGCTCGGACCGCCAAGGGCCCGATGGACGTCACGATCAAGTTCCTCGACTACAACCAGCCGGTCGAGATCGCGGCGCCCCCGGCCGACCAGGTCGTGGACCTCGCGCAGATGATGAAGGACGGCGGCGCCCAGGGCTGAGTCCCGCCCCTGCGGGGCCGGCCGGGGCGATTTGCCTCGGGTCGCGTGCTTCACGTACAGTTCCGGAGAAGCCAAAGACCGCTGGTCGTTGTCGTGCCCGTAAGGGTGCGGCGGCCGAAGGATCCGCTGGATGCGGACGACCCGCGTAGGTGACTGAGGAAAGTTCCCGAGTTTCACGATTCGGTTGAGCTACGCCCTGGCGCCTGCGCCGGGGCGTTTTGTATGTAGCCCCTTCTGAGCGGTCCTCATCACCCGGAAGGAGGCCGACGCTCTATGGCAAGGCCCGACAAGGCTGCCGCGGTAGCCGAGCTCACGGACCAGTTCCAGAGCTCGAACGCCGCCGTGCTGACCGAGTACCGGGGTCTCACCGTCGCGCAGCTCAAGACGCTGCGTCGTTCGCTCGGTGAGAACGCCCAGTACGCCGTGGTGAAGAACACGCTGACCAAGATTGCGGCCAACCAGGCCGGGATCACCGCGCTGGACGAGCACTTCGCTGGTCCGACCGCGGTCGCCTTCATCACCGGTGACCCGGTGGAGTCGGCGAAGAGCCTGCGTGACTTCGCCAAGGACAACCCGAACCTCATCATCAAGGCGGGTGTCCTTGATGGTAAGGCGCTCACCGCCGATGAGATCAAGAAGCTTGCGGACCTCGAGTCCCGCGAGGTTCTGCTCAGCAAGCTGGCCGGCGCGTTCAAGGGCAAGCAGTCTCAGGCTGCCTCGCTCTTCCAGGCGCTGCCGTCGAAGTTCGTCCGCACTGCGGAAGCGCTTCGCGTCAAGCTCGCCGAGCAGGGCGGTGCCGAGTAATTCGGCTCGCGCACTGATCCACGCCGCCTAGTGCGTGGGTCGTAGCGGGCCGTTACGCCCGCCTCTCAATACATCCGGCACCTGCCGAATTAGTGGAAGGATCGCCCATCATGGCGAAGCTCTCTCAGGACGACCTCCTCGCCCAGTTCGAGGAGATGACCCTCATCGAGCTCTCCGAGTTCGTGAAGGCCTTCGAGGAGAAGTTCGACGTCACCGCCGCCGCGGCCGTCGCCGTTGCCGGTCCCGCCGGCCCGGGTGCCCCGGCCGAGGCCGCCGAGGAGCAGGACGAGTTCGACGTCATCCTCACCGGCGCCGGTGACAAGAAGATCCAGGTCATCAAGGTCGTGCGCGAGCTGACCTCCCTGGGTCTGAAGGAGGCCAAGGACCTCGTGGACGGCGCTCCGAAGCCGGTCCTCGAGAAGGTCGCCAAGGAGGCCGCTGACAAGGCCGCCGAGTCCCTCAAGGCTGCCGGCGCGGCTGTCGAGGTCAAGTAACACCTCTGAGGCCCTTTGGGGCCTCTTCAAAGGGCGGTCACCCGTAAGGGTGGTCGCCCTTTGGCGTACCCGGAGTGCCTGATTTGCCCTGCTCTCGTTGGGGAGTAGGGTGATCTTCGTTGTCTCGGAGCGGGGTCGGGAGGTGATCCGCTCGGAGCAGGGGGCCTTGACGAACGGGCGGCGGCGCGCAATTCTCAGACCGTCGTGGGAGACCCGCCCGCACCGCTCCGAGCCCCGAGGGTACGGATCGGCGGTCCGAGGCATGGAACGACTACGAAGAGGGCAGTACTGATACGCGCTCTGTGTACGAGCGCGGCAGAGTTGGACGCAGTGTTGGTTGAACACGGTGTTGGTTGATCGAGTAGGGAAGGCCTGTTGCCGGTTTCCGGAAACGCGGTCTGGACATCAGTGAGCCAAGTGGCTACACTGACCCTTTGCGCTGCCTGTTAGCTGCCCCCTGCCCGTCGCCAGGGGCATGCCCACGCTCGAGCACACCTGACTGATCCGCCCTGACCTGGTCTTTCGCACCAGATTGAAAGCGTCTGTCGTCTGTGTCGGCTGGGACCGGTACGCGCGTAGTGAGTCCGAGCCCTCGGAAGGACCCCCTCTTGGCCGCCTCGCGCAACGCCTCGACCAATACGAACAACGGTGCCAGCACCGCCCCGCTGCGCATCTCCTTTGCAAAGATCAAGGAGCCCCTCGAGGTTCCGAACCTCCTGGCGCTGCAGACCGAGAGCTTTGACTGGCTGCTCGGCAATGCCGCCTGGAAGGCTCGCGTCGAGTCGGCTCTCGAGAGTGGACAGGACGTCCCCACCAAGTCCGGTCTTGAAGAGATCTTCGAGGAGATCTCGCCGATCGAGGACTTCTCCGGGTCGATGTCGCTGACTTTCCGCGACCACCGTTTCGAGCCGGCGAAGAACTCGGTCGACGAGTGCAAGGACCGCGACTTCACGTACGCGGCGCCGCTGTTCGTCACCGCCGAGTTCACGAACAACGAGACCGGAGAGATCAAGTCTCAGACGGTCTTCATGGGCGACTTCCCGCTCATGACCAACAAGGGCACCTTCGTGATCAACGGCACCGAGCGTGTCGTTGTATCGCAGCTGGTGCGCTCCCCCGGTGTCTACTTCGACTCCTCCATCGACAAGACGTCCGACAAGGACATCTTCTCCGCCAAGATCATCCCGTCCCGGGGTGCCTGGCTGGAGATGGAGATCGACAAGCGCGACATGGTCGGTGTCCGCATCGACCGCAAGCGCAAGCAGTCCGTCACCGTCCTCCTGAAGGCCCTCGGCTGGACCACCGAGCAGATCCTCGAGGAGTTCGGCGAGTACGAGTCCATGCGCGCCACCCTGGAGAAGGACCACACCCAGGGCCAGGACGACGCGCTGCTCGACATCTACCGCAAGCTGCGCCCGGGCGAACCGCCGACTCGCGAGGCTGCTCAGACGCTGCTCGAGAACCTCTACTTCAACCCGAAGCGCTACGACCTCGCCAAGGTCGGCCGCTACAAGGTGAACAAGAAGCTCGGCGCCGACGAGCCGCTGGACGCCGGTGTGCTCACCACCGACGACATCATCGCGACGATCAAGTACCTCGTGAAGCTCCACGCGGGCGAGACCGAGACCACCGGTGAGTCGGGCCGTTCGATCGTCGTCGAGACCGACGACATCGACCACTTCGGCAACCGTCGTCTGCGCAACGTCGGCGAGCTCATCCAGAACCAGGTCCGCACGGGTCTGGCGCGGATGGAGCGCGTCGTGCGCGAGCGGATGACGACCCAGGACGTCGAGGCGATCACGCCGCAGACCCTGATCAACATCCGGCCGGTCGTCGCCTCCATCAAGGAGTTCTTCGGCACCAGCCAGCTGTCGCAGTTCATGGACCAGAACAACCCGCTTTCGGGTCTCACCCACAAGCGCCGTCTGTCTGCGCTTGGCCCGGGTGGTCTGTCCCGCGAGCGGGCCGGCTTCGAGGTCCGTGACGTTCACCCGTCGCACTACGGCCGCATGTGCCCGATCGAGACCCCTGAAGGCCCGAACATCGGTCTGATCGGCTCGCTCGCCTCCTACGGCCGCGTCAACGCGTTCGGTTTCGTCGAGACCCCGTACCGCAAGGTCGTCGACGGCGTCGTCACCGACGAGGTCGACTACCTGACCGCGGACGAGGAAGACCGCTTCGTCATCGCCCAGGCCAACGCCGGCCTGAACGATGAGATGCGCTTCACCGAGAACCGCGTACTGGTTCGCCGTCGTGGTGGCGAGATCGACTACATCGCCGGCGACGACGTCGACTACATGGACGTCTCCCCGCGCCAGATGGTGTCCGTCGCGACCGCGATGATCCCCTTCCTGGAGCACGACGACGCCAACCGCGCCCTCATGGGCGCGAACATGATGCGCCAGGCCGTTCCGCTCATCAAGGCGGAGGCGCCGCTCGTCGGCACCGGCATGGAGTACCGCTGCGCCGTCGACGCCGGTGACTCGATCAAGGCGGAGAAGGACGGTGTCGTCCAGGAGGTCTCGGCCGACTACGTCACCGTCGCCAACGACGACGGCACGTACACCACGTACCGCGTCGCCAAGTTCTCCCGCTCGAACCAGGGCACCTCGGTCAACCAGAAGGTCATCGTCAACGAGGGCGACCGGATCGTCGAGGCCCAGGTCCTCGCCGACGGCCCGGCCACCGAAGAGGGCGAAATGGCCCTCGGCAAGAACCTGCTCGTCGCGTTCATGCCGTGGGAAGGCCACAACTACGAGGACGCGATCATCCTGTCGCAGCGCCTCGTGCAGGACGACGTCCTCTCCTCGATCCACATCGAGGAGCACGAGGTCGACGCCCGTGACACCAAGCTGGGCCCCGAGGAGATCACCCGGGACATCCCGAACGTCTCCGAAGAGGTCCTCGCCGACCTCGACGAGCGCGGCATCATCCGCATCGGTGCCGACGTGGTCGCCGGCGACATCCTGGTCGGCAAGGTCACGCCCAAGGGTGAGACCGAGCTGACCCCGGAGGAGCGCCTGCTCCGCGCGATCTTCGGTGAGAAGGCCCGCGAGGTGCGTGACACCTCGCTCAAGGTCCCGCACGGTGAGATCGGCAAGGTCATCGGTGTCCGCGTCTTCGACCGCGAGGAGGGGGACGAGCTTCCCCCGGGCGTGAACCAGCTGGTCCGCGTCTACGTCGCCCAGAAGCGCAAGATCACCGACGGTGACAAGCTCGCCGGCCGCCACGGCAACAAGGGTGTCATCTCCAAGATCCTTCCGATCGAGGACATGCCCTTCCTTGAGGACGGCACGCCGGTCGACATCATCCTGAACCCGCTGGGTGTCCCGTCCCGAATGAACCCGGGACAGGTCCTGGAGATCCACCTCGGCTGGCTCGCCAGCCGCGGCTGGGACGTCTCCGGGCTCGGCGAGGAATGGGCCGAGCGGCTGAAGGTCATCGGCGCCGACCGCGTCGAGCCCGGCACCAACGTCGCCACCCCGGTGTTCGACGGCGCCCGTGAGGATGAGCTCGCCGGCCTGTTCGAGCACACCATCCCGAACCGCGACGGCGACCGGCTGGTCCTCCCGTCCGGCAAGGCGCGTCTGTTCGACGGCCGCTCCGGTGAGCCGTTCCCGGACCCGATCTCGATCGGGTACATGTACATCCTCAAGCTCCACCACCTGGTCGACGACAAGCTCCACGCCCGGTCGACCGGTCCGTACTCGATGATCACGCAGCAGCCGCTGGGTGGTAAGGCGCAGTTCGGTGGCCAGCGCTTCGGTGAGATGGAGGTGTGGGCGCTCGAGGCTTATGGCGCCGCTTACGCCCTCCAGGAGCTGCTGACCATCAAGTCCGACGACGTCACCGGCCGCGTGAAGGTCTACGAGGCCATCGTCAAGGGCGAGAACATCCCCGAGCCGGGCATTCCCGAGTCCTTCAAGGTGCTCATCAAGGAAATGCAGTCGCTCTGCCTCAACGTGGAGGTGCTGTCCTCGGACGGCATGTCCATCGAGATGCGCGACACCGACGAGGACGTCTTCCGCGCGGCGGAGGAGCTCGGTATCGACCTGTCCCGGCGTGAGCCGAGCAGCGTCGAAGAGGTCTGACGGGCCTGACGGGGGGCTCGCTCAAGAGCCCCCCGTCATCCCCGGGACCGTTCAGACCATGATTGAGACTCGACCCCGAAAGAGGGATTGACGCACAGTGCTCGACGTCAACTTCTTCGACGAGCTGCGGATCGGCCTTGCCACCGCGGACGACATCCGAACCTGGTCCCACGGCGAGGTCAAGAAGCCGGAGACCATCAACTACCGCACCCTCAAGCCCGAGAAGGACGGACTCTTCTGCGAGAAGATCTTCGGTCCGACCCGGGACTGGGAGTGCTACTGCGGCAAGTACAAGCGTGTCCGTTTCAAGGGCATCATCTGTGAGCGCTGTGGCGTCGAGGTCACGCGCGCCAAGGTGCGTCGTGAGCGGATGGGCCACATCGAGCTTGCCGCTCCCGTCACCCACATCTGGTACTTCAAGGGCGTCCCGTCGCGCCTGGGCTACCTGCTGGACCTCGCGCCGAAGGACCTCGAGAAGGTCATCTACTTCGCCGCGTACATGATCACGTTCGTGGACGACGAGCGCCGCACCCGCGACCTCCCGTCGCTGGAGGCCCACGTCTCCGTCGAGCGCCAGCAGATCGAGAACCGCCGTGACGCGGACCTCGAAGGCCGTGCCAAGAAGCTCGAGACCGACCTGGCCGAGCTCGAGGCCGAGGGCGCGAAGGCCGACGTGCGCCGCAAGGTGCGCGAAGGTGCCGAGCGCGAGATGAAGCAGCTGCGCGACCGTGCGCAGCGCGAGATCGACCGTCTGGACGAGGTCTGGGCGCGCTTCAAGAACCTCAAGGTCCAGGACCTCGAGGGCGACGAGCTCCTCTACCGCGAGCTGCGTGACCGCTTCGGCACGTACTTCGACGGTTCGATGGGTGCCGCGGCGCTGCAGAAGCGCCTGGAGTCCTTCGACCTGGAGGAGGAGGCCGAGCGCCTCCGCGAGATCATCCGTACCGGCAAGGGCCAGAAGAAGACCCGTGCGCTCAAGCGCCTCAAGGTCGTCTCCGCGTTCCTGCAGACCAGCAACAGCCCCAAGGGCATGGTGCTCGACTGCGTGCCGGTCATCCCGCCGGACCTGCGTCCGATGGTGCAGCTGGACGGTGGCCGCTTCGCGACCTCCGACCTGAACGACCTGTACCGCCGCGTGATCAACCGCAACAACCGTCTGAAGCGTCTGCTCGACCTCGGTGCCCCCGAGATCATCGTGAACAACGAGAAGCGGATGCTCCAGGAGGCGGTCGACGCCCTCTTCGACAACGGCCGTCGCGGTCGCCCGGTCACGGGCCCCGGCAACCGTCCGCTGAAGTCCCTGAGCGACATGCTCAAGGGCAAGCAGGGCCGATTCCGTCAGAACCTCCTCGGCAAGCGCGTGGACTACTCCGCGCGTTCCGTGATCGTCGTCGGTCCGCAGCTGAAGCTGCACCAGTGCGGCCTGCCCAAGGCCATGGCGCTGGAGCTCTTCAAGCCGTTCGTGATGAAGCGCCTGGTGGACCTGAACCACGCGCAGAACATCAAGTCGGCGAAGCGCATGGTCGAACGCGGCCGCACGGTCGTCTACGACGTGCTCGAAGAGGTCATCGCCGAGCACCCGGTGCTGCTGAACCGTGCGCCCACGCTGCACCGTCTCGGCATCCAGGCCTTCGAGCCCCAGCTGGTCGAAGGCAAGGCCATCCAGATCCACCCGCTCGTCTGCACCGCGTTCAACGCGGACTTCGATGGTGACCAGATGGCCGTGCACCTGCCGCTCTCCGCGGAGGCGCAGGCCGAGGCCCGCATCCTGATGCTGTCCTCGAACAACATCCTCAAGCCGGCCGACGGCCGTCCGGTCACGATGCCGACCCAGGACATGGTCCTCGGTCTGTTCTTCCTGACCACCGACGGTGAGCTCCGTGACACCAAGGGCGAGGGCCGTGCGTTCGGCTCCACGGCCGAGGCGACCATGGCGTTCGACAACGGCGAGCTCGCGCTGCAGTCGCAGGTCGACATCCGCTTCCCGGTGGGCACCATCCCGCCGCGCGGCTGGGTGCCGCCGGTGGCCGAGGAGGGCGAGCAGGAGTTCCAGCCGGGCGACAGCTTCCGTCTGCGCACCACCCTGGGCCGCGCGCTCTTCAACGAGCTGCTGCCCGAGGACTACCCGTTCGTCGACTACTCGGTGGGCAAGAAGCAGCTCTCCGAGATCGTCAACGACCTGGCGGAGCGCTACCCCAAGGTCATCGTGGCGGCGACGCTCGACAACCTGAAGGCGGCCGGCTTCCACTGGGCGACCCGTTCGGGCGTCACCGTGGCCATCTCCGACGTCGTCGTGCCTGAGGCCAAGAAGGCCATCGTCAAGGGCTACGAGGAGCTGGACGAGAAGGTCCAGAAGCAGTACGAGCGCGGTCTGATCACCAAGGACGAGCGCACGCAGGAGCTCATCGCGATCTGGACCAAGGCGACCAACGAGGTTGCCGAGGCGATGAACGCGAACTTCCCCAAGACGAACCCCATCTTCATGATGGTTGACTCGGGTGCCCGAGGAAACATGATGCAGATGCGACAGATCGCCGGTATGCGTGGTCTGGTGTCGAACGCGAAGAACGAGACCATCCCGCGTCCGATCAAGGCGTCCTTCCGTGAGGGCCTCACCGTTCTGGAGTACTTCATCTCCACGCACGGTGCCCGTAAGGGTCTGGCGGACACCGCCCTGCGTACCGCCGACTCGGGTTACCTCACCCGTCGTCTGGTGGACGTCTCGCAGGACGTCATCATCCGCGAGGAGGACTGCGGCACCGAGCGCGGCCTCAAGCTCAAGATCGGTGTCAAGGACGAGACCGGCGTTCTGCGCAAGGCCGACGACGTCGAGACCTCCGTGTACGCCCGCATGCTGGCCGAGGACGTCGTCATCGACGGCAAGGTCATCGCGCCGGCGAACGTGGACCTCGGTGACGTGCTCATCGACGCCCTCATCGCGAACGGCGTCGAGGAGGTCAAGACCCGCTCGGTCCTGACCTGCGAGTCCGCGGTCGGCACCTGTGCCTTCTGCTACGGCCGCTCGCTGGCCACCGGCAAGCTGGTCGACATCGGTGAGGCGGTCGGCATCATCGCCGCCCAGTCCATCGGTGAGCCCGGTACCCAGCTGACGATGCGTACCTTCCACACCGGTGGTGTGGCCGGTGACGACATCACGCAGGGTCTGCCGCGTGTCGTCGAGCTCTTCGAGGCCCGTACCCCGAAGGGTGTCGCCCCGATCTCCGAGGCCGCCGGCCGCGTGCGGATCGAGGAGACCGAGAAGACGAAGAAGATCGTCATCACGCCCGACGACGGCAGCGAGGAGACGGCGTTCCCGATCTCCAAGCGCGCCAAGGTCATCGTGCACGAGGGCGACCACGTCGAGGTGGGCCAGAAGCTCACCATGGGTGCCACCAACCCGCACGACGTGCTGCGCATCCTCGGCCAGCGTGCCGTCCAGGTCCACCTGGTCGGCGAAGTCCAGAAGGTCTACAACTCGCAGGGCGTGTCGATCCACGACAAGCACATCGAGATCATCATCCGGCAGATGCTGCGCCGCGTGACGATCATCGAGTCCGGCGACGCGGAGCTCCTGCCGGGCGAGCTGGTCGAGCGGTCGAAGTTCGAGACCGAGAACCGTCGTGTGGTCACCGAGGGCGGTCACCCCGCCTCCGGCCGTCCGCAGCTGATGGGTATCACCAAGGCCTCGCTGGCGACGGAGTCCTGGCTGTCGGCCGCCTCCTTCCAGGAGACGACCCGAGTCCTGACGGATGCGGCGATCAACGCCAAGTCCGACAGCCTCATCGGCCTCAAGGAGAACGTCATCATCGGTAAGCTCATCCCGGCCGGTACGGGTCTGTCCCGCTACCGCAACATCCGGGTCGAGCCGACCGAGGAAGCCAAGGCCGCGATGTACTCGGCCGTCGGCTACGACGACATCGACTACTCGCCCTTCGGCACCGGCTCCGGCCAGGCCGTCCCGCTGGAGGACTACGACTACGGCCCGTACAACGGCTAAAGGTCCGGTACGTCGAAGCCCCCCGCTGCTCCGAGAGGAGCGGCGGGGGGCTTCTTCGTGTTCCGGGTCCCGGGGGTTCCCCCGGAGCCCGGGAGCGGGCCTCAGGCGCGGCGGCGGCGGGTGGCGACCGTGACCGAGATCAGGGCCAGGAGGGCGAGGGTGGCGGCGGCGAGGCCGGGGGTGAGGCCCTTGGGGGCGAAGGTGCAGGAGACCTTCGTGGTGCCGGGGGCCACGGGGAGGGAGACCAGGCCGTGGAAGGGGCGGAGCGGGGCGGAGCACTGCCAGCCCGGGACGGCGGTCATCGCGAAGACGGCGGTGCCGGTGGAGCCCTGGGGGAGGGTGGCCTCGATGGTGTGCCCGTCCGCGGTGACCTTCGTGGCGCCGGTGGCGGTGAGGCGGCGCACCGCCGTGTCGAGCGCGGCGCGGTCCAGGCAGCCGATGGGGTGCGGGCCGGCGGTGGCGTTCGCGGTGCGGGTGGCGACCGTGACGTCCAGTCGGCCCGAGGCGGGCACCGTGCCGAGCGGGACGACCCCGCTCATCCGGTCCTCCAGGGGGCGGGAGCCGGAGGAGCCCTGCGAGAGGGTGCCGTAGAGCTCGGGGGAGTACCAGTACGCCTCGGAGCCCGGGGCGCACTGGGCCGCGTACGTCTGGGCGGTGGCGCTGCCGCCCCGGGTGACCTGCGGGACCTGGTAGACGCTCCCGCCCAGGACGTTCTCCTGGCGGGCGTAGACGCTGTCGGCCGGGTTGGGCGAGGTGTACGTGCCGCTGCGCAGCGTGACGAGGGGCGGGGCCGGGAACTTCGTCGCGGTCCAGCTGTTCTTCGCGGCGCCCGGCCGTACCCGCGCCCCGATGGAGAAGATCGCGTCGAGCACCGGGTTGTCGGCGCCGAAGAAGGTCCGGCCGTCGTTCTTGAAGCCGTATCCCAGGGGCTGCAGCGCCTCGTAGGTGGCCGCGGGGAGGTAGCTGCTGTAGTACTGCGGCCCCTCCGCGCGCAGCGCCAGGGCGTCGTTGTACGAGGTCTGCGGCGCGCCGGAGTCGGTCCGGTACGCGGGCCAGCCGTCGACCGCCCGGACGGCGTCGAAGTGGCGGCTGATCGACTCGTTGGAGGTGGCGGCCGGCGCCGCCCAGCGTTCGCGGGCCCGCCGGGTGTCCGCGTTGAGCGCGGCGGCGGCGGATTCGGCGAAGACGACGCCGACCATGAGCACGGCCGCGACCGGGATCAGGTAGCGGCGCCTCTGACCCAGGGCCAGCAGGACCAGCGCGAGCAGCGACAGGGCCCCGCCGCCGAGCACGGCCGGCCACGTCCAGCCGCCGAAGTCGTCGGTGTGGCGCAGTACGAAGGTGGCGAGCACCAGCAGGGCGGCCGACAGCGCGAGGTGCAGCGGGCGCGGGCGGTGGGCGAGCGCCAGCCAGGCGGCGATCACCACCATGCCGCTGAACACGAACGCCTCGCGGTACGGGTTGCCGTTCGGGACCGCCAGGCCGTGCCAGACGTACTGGGTCGGCGGGAACTGGAACGAAGCCAGCACCAGCAGCGTCGCCGCCGCCCACACCAGGCGGGTCCGGCGCGCGATCGCGGTGTTGAACAGGAACGCGCCCGCCAGGATCAGCCCCAGCGAGGCCACGTACAGCCGCGGCCGGCCGCCCCACAGGTGCGTGGCGGGGAGCATCCCGGCGAGCAGGATCTCGATCCGGACCGGTTCGAAGGAGCCGGCCCGGGTGGGCTGCGCGGCGCCGCTGGACAGGAAGGACGGCAGGAGCAGCGGCAGCGTGAGGAGGATGCCCGTCACGGTGGCCGTAGCCGCCCGCCACACGGCGCGCAGCCGCTCGGCGCCGGTCATCTCCCGGGTGGCCAGCCGGACGGCCAGGAGCACGCAGGCGGCCATCGTGGCCATCATCGCGGTGTAGAAGTTCCCGAACCAGGCGAGCCCGACGAGCAGCGCGACGCCGGGCCAGCGGCGCTGCTCCAGGCACCATTCGACGGCGATGCCGAGCATCGGCAGCGCGACCAGCCCCCACAGCCACATCGGGATGTACGAGGCGTCGCTGAGCGCCCACCCGCACAGCCCGTACGTCGCTCCGAGCACGCCGCGCTGCCACCAGGGGCCGGGGTGCAGCTTGCCGAGGTACACCGTCATCACGGCGGCCGCGGTGCCCATCGTCAGGGGGGTGACGACGAAGACGGCGAGGTCGACGTGGGCCCGGGGCACGAGGACTGCGAGCCAGGAGAACGGGTTGCCGAGGTAGGTGTAGTAGTCGGACAGGAACTGCTGTCCGAAGCCGCCGCGCCAGCTGAACAGCAGGTCGCCGGCGGCCTGCCCGTGCACCAGGTCCCACAGGGCGCGGTGGAAGGGCACGTACTGGTTGGCCTGGTCGTTGAGGGCGCGGCCGGTGTTCCCGAAGGGGAAGGTGCCGCGGGCCACCCAGGCGGTGCAGATCGCGCCCGAGGTGACGAGGAAGGCGAGCAGGGGGCCGCGGAGGCGGGCGAGCCGACGGCGGGCCGTGGTCGGCCGCCGCCGGGCGGGAGCTTCCTGCGTGGTGGGCTCCGAGGCCACGGTTCCCAATGCGCTGCTCCCTGCTGATCGACTTCGCCGGGTGGCGGTTTGTCCGGCTCGTCAGTCTAGGGCGGTGCGGGGAGCGCGGAGCCACTTACCACATGTGCTCGGGTTCCGCACGTCCGCACCAGTGCGGGAGGGCCGCCCGGGCCCGGATCCCGTGCCGCGTCTGGCCTGCGGGTCTGTGCGGAAGGGGGGCCCGCGGCGGCTGCCGGGCTTTTGTTTTGACCGGAGTGGATGGGATGGGTACGCTCAGACCTTGTGCCTGGGGTGTGCCTGGGCTCCCGTGCGTGTCCATCACCCGCATAAGAGCCCGTACAAAGCCACCGCGATCCACGTGATCTCCGTTTGCGCGGAGTTCCACCGGATCCGACACACCCGACCGCGTGGGTCGGCAACGTTCCAGGTTAGCTTCACTACACGGCACACAGAAACCGGAGAAGTAGTGCCTACGATCCAGCAGCTGGTCCGTAAGGGCCGGCAGGACAAGGTCGAGAAGACAAAGACCCCCGCGCTTGAGGCTTCGCCCCAGCGTCGCGGCGTCTGCACGCGTGTGTTCACGACCACCCCGAAGAAGCCGAACTCGGCGCTCCGTAAGGTCGCGCGTGTGCGTCTGACCTCCGGCATCGAGGTCACCGCTTACATTCCGGGTGAGGGACACAACCTGCAGGAGCACTCGATCGTGCTCGTGCGTGGTGGCCGTGTGAAGGACCTGCCGGGTGTTCGTTACAAGATCATCCGCGGTGCGCTTGACACCCAGGCTGTCAAGAACCGCAAGCAGGCCCGCAGCCGCTACGGCGCCAAGAAGGAGAAGTAAGAATGCCTCGTAAGGGCCCCGCCCCGAAGCGCCCGGTCATCATCGACCCGGTCTACGCATCTCCTCTGGTGACGTCGCTCATCAACAAGATCCTCCTGAACGGCAAGCGCTCCACCGCCGAGCGCATCGTCTACGGCGCCATGGAAGGCCTCCGCGAGAAGACCGGCGCTGACCCGGTCATCACGCTGAAGCGCGCGCTGGAGAACGTCAAGCCGTCGCTCGAGGTCAAGTCCCGCCGTGTCGGTGGCGCCACCTACCAGGTGCCGATCGAGGTCAAGCCCGGTCGTGCCTCCACCCTCGCGCTGCGCTGGGTCGTGGGTTACTCCCGCGCCCGCCGCGAGAAGACCATGACCGAGCGCCTCATGAACGAGCTGCTCGACGCTTCCAACGGCCTCGGTGCTGCCGTCAAGAAGCGCGAGGACACGCACAAGATGGCCGAGTCCAACAAGGCCTTCGCGCACTACCGCTGGTAGTCCCACCCCACATCGAGACCGAGAGAAGACCGAAGCCTTATGGCTACCACTTCGCTTGACCTGGCCAAGGTCCGCAATATCGGGATCATGGCCCACATCGACGCGGGCAAGACGACCACCACCGAGCGCATCCTGTTCTACACCGGTGTGTCGTACAAGATCGGTGAGGTCCACGACGGCGCTGCCACGATGGACTGGATGGAGCAGGAGCAGGAGCGTGGTATCACCATCACGTCTGCCGCGACGACCTGCCACTGGCCTCTCGACGAGGTCGACCACACCATCAACATCATCGACACCCCGGGTCACGTCGACTTCACCGTAGAGGTGGAGCGTTCGCTCCGCGTCCTCGACGGTGCCGTCACCGTCTTCGACGGTGTCGCCGGTGTGGAGCCGCAGTCCGAGACGGTCTGGCGTCAGGCCGACCGTTACGGCGTGCCGCGCATCTGCTTCGTGAACAAGCTGGACCGTACCGGCGCCGAGTTCTTCCGCTGTGTCGACATGATCGTGGACCGCCTCGGCGCGACCCCGATCGTCATGCAGCTGCCCATCGGCTCCGAGATGGACTTCCAGGGCGTTGTCGACCTGGTCCGCATGAAGGCCCTTGTCTGGTCCGCCGAGGCCTCCAAGGGCGAGATGTACGACGTCGTCGACATCCCCGCTTCGCACGTCGAGCTCGCCGATGAATGGCGCGGCAAGCTCGTCGAGGCCGTCGCGGAGAACGACGAGGAGATGATGGAGCTGTTCCTGGAGGGCACCGAGCCCACCGAGGAGCAGATCTACGCCGCCGTGCGTCGCATCACCATCGCGTCCGGCAAGGGCGGCGACACCACGGTCACCCCCGTGTTCTGCGGCACCGCGTTCAAGAACAAGGGCGTTCAGCCCCTGCTCGACGCCGTCGTGCGCTACCTGCCTTCCCCCCTGGACGTCGAGGCCATCGAAGGCCACGACGTCAAGGACGCGGAGGTCGTCGTCAAGCGCAAGCCGGCGGACTCCGAGCCGCTGTCGGCCCTCGCGTTCAAGATCGCGAGCGACCCGCACCTCGGCAAGCTCACCTTCGTCCGGATCTACTCCGGTCGCCTGGAGGCCGGCACCGCGGTGCTGAACTCCGTCAAGGGCAAGAAGGAGCGCATCGGCAAGATCTACCGCATGCACGCGAACAAGCGTGAGGAGATCGAGTCGGTGGGCGCCGGTGACATCGTCGCCGTCATGGGCCTGAAGCAGACCACCACCGGTGAGACGCTGTGCGACGAGAAGGCCCCGGTCATCCTGGAGTCCATGGACTTCCCGGCCCCGGTCATCCAGGTCGCCATCGAGCCCAAGTCCAAGGGTGACCAGGAGAAGCTGGGTGTTGCCATCCAGCGTCTCGCGGAGGAGGACCCCTCCTTCCAGGTTCACTCGGACGAGGAGACCGGCCAGACCATCATCGGTGGTATGGGCGAGCTTCACCTCGACATCCTCGTCGACCGCATGCGTCGCGAGTTCAAGGTCGAGGCGAACGTCGGCAAGCCGCAGGTGGCCTACCGCGAGACGATCCGCAAGTCCGTCGAGCGTCACGACTACACCCACAAGAAGCAGACCGGTGGTACCGGTCAGTTCGCCAAGGTGCAGATCGCGATCGAGCCCATCGAGGGCGGCGAGGCGGCTTACGAGTTCGTCAACAAGGTCACCGGTGGACGCATCCCGCGCGAGTACATCCCGTCGGTGGACGCCGGTGCGCAGGAAGCCATGAAGTTCGGCATCCTCGCCGGCTACGAGATGACTGGCGTCCGCGTCATTCTTCTCGACGGTGGCTACCACGAGGTCGACTCCTCCGAACTCGCGTTCAAGATCGCCGGTTCGCAGGCCTTCAAGGAGGCCGCGCGCAAGGCTTCTCCCGTGCTCCTTGAGCCGATGATGGCCGTTGAGGTCACCACGCCCGAGGACTACATGGGTGAGGTCATCGGCGACATCAACTCTCGTCGTGGCCAGATCCAGGCCATGGACGAGCGTCACGGTGCTCGCATCGTGAAGGGCCTCGTGCCGCTTTCGGAGATGTTCGGCTACGTCGGAGACCTCCGCAGCAAGACCTCGGGTCGCGCCAGCTACTCGATGCAGTTCGACTCCTACGCCGAGGTTCCCCGGAACGTCGCTGAGGAGATCATCGCGAAGGCCAAGGGCGAGTAACTCTTCGGAGTCCACGCTTTAGGCTTGTCACCGGTACCTCTGGGGCAACAGGAGCAACCCGCTCCCGTCGCCCCGGGGACCGGCATCCCAGCAAAGATCACCTGGCGCCGATCTGTAAGGCGTACAGAACCACTCTCAGGAGGACCCCCGTGGCGAAGGCGAAGTTCGAGCGGACTAAGCCGCACGTCAACATCGGCACCATCGGTCACATTGACCACGGTAAGACGACCCTCACGGCCGCCATTACCAAGGTGCTGCACGACAAGTACCCGGACCTGAACGCGGCTTCGGCCTTCGATCAGATCGACAAGGCTCCTGAGGAGCGCCAGCGCGGTATCACCATCTCGATCGCGCACGTCGAGTACCAGACCGAGGCGCGTCACTACGCCCACGTCGACTGCCCGGGTCACGCGGACTACATCAAGAACATGATCACCGGTGCCGCGCAGATGGACGGTGCCATCCTCGTGGTCGCCGCCACCGACGGCCCGATGCCGCAGACCAAGGAGCACGTGCTCCTGGCCCGCCAGGTCGGCGTTCCCTACATCGTCGTCGCCCTGAACAAGGCCGACATGGTGGACGACGAGGAGATCCTGGAGCTCGTCGAGCTCGAGGTCCGTGAGCTGCTCTCCGAGTACGACTTCCCGGGCGACGACCTGCCGGTCGTCCAGGTCTCCGCGCTGAAGGCGCTCGAGGGCGACAAGGAGTGGGGTGACAAGCTCCTCGGCCTGATGGACGCCGTGGACGAGGCCATCCCGACCCCGCCGCGCGACACCGACAAGCCCTTCCTGATGCCGGTCGAGGACGTCTTCACGATCACCGGTCGCGGTACGGTCGTCACCGGCCGTATCGAGCGTGGTGTCCTGAAGGTCAACGAGACCGTCGACATCATCGGTATCAAGGAAGAGAAGACCACCACCACGGTCACCGGTATCGAGATGTTCCGCAAGCTCCTCGACGAGGGCCAGGCCGGTGAGAACGTCGGTCTGCTCCTCCGTGGCATCAAGCGCGAGGACGTCGAGCGCGGTCAGGTCATCATCAAGCCCGGTTCGGTCACGCCGCACACCGAGTTCGAGGCCGCCGCGTACATCCTGTCGAAGGACGAGGGTGGCCGTCACACCCCGTTCTTCAACAACTACCGCCCGCAGTTCTACTTCCGTACCACGGACGTGACGGGCGTTGTGACCCTGCCTGAGGGCACCGAGATGGTCATGCCCGGTGACAACACCGACATGACGGTCAACCTCATCCAGCCGGTCGCGATGGAAGAGGGCCTGAAGTTCGCCATCCGTGAGGGTGGTCGTACGGTGGGCGCCGGCCAGGTCACCAAGATCACGAAGTAATTCGTGCTCTGACCTGGTAGCTCGCGCGAGCGGGCACCACGTTTGACAGAGGGGCCCCTTCCCCGACGCTCCGGCGTCGGGGAAGGGGCCCTTCGTCGTACCCGACGGCCGGGCCTAGGCGACCGCGGCTTCGGCGCGGCACTCTCCGCACAGACCCGGTTCCGGGGCCCGGAACGCCAGGCCGCAGGTGTCGTCCGTGCAGGTCTGGAAGGGGTCCGGCGGTACGAAGGCGGGTGCGCGGGGCGTCTCGGCCAGGGCCGGAGGCAGCTGGACGGTGAGCCGCCGGGCGACCAGTCCGCCGGGGTTGCGGAGCTGCGCGGGCAGATTGGCCGTGAGCGCGGCGGTGATGCCGACGGGCCGGGCAGCGCGCTCCAGCCAGGCCTCGACGGCGGGGGCGAGCCGCTCGATGTCCTGCCGGCCGAGCAGGAGGCGGGAGTCGACACGGCGCAGGTCCGTGAGGATGGCGACGGCCGCGTCGCGCCGCCAGGGGTTGTCGGGGTTCACCGGCCGGGGGAGGGGCTCGGAGGCGGCTGCCTGCGGGGCGGGGGCGGGCGGGGGAGGCGGGCCCGCCACGGGCGCCGGTGCGGGCGGCGGGGCGTGGTTCTCGTCGGCCTCCAGGCACCCGGGGCGGTTGTAGGACACGGTCCGGGTGATCACCTGGCCGCCGGGCAGCCGTACGCGGGTCCGCTCCAGGTAGCCGTACACCTCCAGCTCGCGCAGGGCCCGGGCGATGCGGTGCTCGCTCTCGGGGAAGCGGGCGGCGAGGTCCTTGATGCCGATGCGGGCGCCGGCCGGCAGCGACTGGATGTGCAGCGCGAGGCCGATCGCGACGAGGGACATCTCGGCGTGCTGGGCGAGGTGGTTGCCGACCACGGTGAAGCGGCGGGTGTGCCGCACGTTGACGTGGACGACACCTGATCGGGGGGCATCGCCGCGATTGCGCCCGGAGGCGAGCACGACGGGGTTAGGCTTCTGGGTATCCATCGGGAAGGGTTGTCTTCCTGGTAGGCCAGGCCCCCGCCGGGATTGCGAGTCCCGTCGGGGGCCGACGTATGTCTGGAGTTGTCGGGCCGAGCATATGCCCGACAACCCCTGTGAAAGCCAGCCAAGTTGGCCCGGTTCACCCATCCGAGCGACGAGCCCCCGGCGGGAGGCTGGAGGGGTCTGGCGGGGTTCTTTCGCTTCCCGAGTACTTTCCCCACACCTCTAAGCCCCCCGCCCCCCGGCCCCCCGCATCGCGGCCCCCGCGACCCGGTCGCTACCGCGCACCGGTGTCGGAGCGAGTGCCCGCGAATACCTCGCCGGACACGACCTTGTCAGCCCCGCGACCAACGAAAGTGAGCTTTGCGGCGGACACCTGATCGAGTACTTGAGGCCGGCGGCGTGTCAGAGGGTCTGGATTGGGTGCAGGTCGGCCTACGGGTTGGCGGAGCGGAACTGCATTCCGACATGTGCTTCCCCACCGACATAACGAACGGCGCGCAACGGTTCTGTCGCCAATGCGAACCCCAACGGTCGCCACTTGCTCACTCGTCGTGCCGGGTCGTTTCGTTGACTTCCCACGGTGGCTGTCCGACCCTGATACGAATCTGCTGGTCGCGGTCCACGTGGTCTACGACCACGCCCTCCACGATCGAGCCGACCGGGGGTAGCGGCACGACGTCGCCGGGATTTGTATCCGGTGCGTACGAGGCGACATCCATGAAAACTTTCACAGCCGGGTCCTGTTCAATTTCCAGGAATACGCCAAATGGAAACCTGGCCCGGACCCTTCCGCGTCGCTGCGCGCCCAAAGGGTGCGCCTGCTTGATATTTTCCCAGCTTGGTTCGTCGGTCATTGATGCCTCTTCCGCCAATATCCGTTGAGGTGCTCAACGATGCTGTTGGGGATCTCGAGCTCTGTCAGGGGGCCACCCTCGTAGGCGCGCTCGAATTTCGCGAACTTCTCCAGGTATTCCGTTGTCGGGATTTTTATCTCGATAACTCCTTCTCCGTAGTGCTTGGCGTACACTTCTGCAAGTTGCCGTTCCTTGGCGAAGTATGCAAGTCCATTCATGTAGGGATCGTGGGGGCCGCCGGGAAAATGCTCCTCCAGGAATCCTAGGGCCTCTTGCACCTGCCCCATTCCTCTCTGTGGCGCTTTGTAAATGGGAGTTACATCGAGTTCCTCGGGGCAGCCGTCGGGAGCGAGACCCAGGGGGTCGGACCAGGTGTGGGGGTTGGGGACGTAGGTGGAGGGGTTGGGGGCGGGGGAGAGGCCCAGGGGGTCCGGGGTGAGGTAGCGGGCCGTTTCGGGGTCGTAGGTGCGGAAGAGGTTGTGGTGGAGGCCGGATTCGGGGTCGAAGTACTGGCCCGGGAAGCGGAGCGGGGTGTAGGCCGTCGCGTCGCGGTTCCACGTCGTCGTGCCCCAGAGGGTGGCGCGGGTGCGCCAGGCCGTGGCGCCGTCCTCGGTGAGGAGCTCGGTCGGGGTGCCGACCAGGTCGGTGACGATGGCGAAGAAGCGGTCGTCCACCGTGTCGTCGTCGATGCGCTCCGACTGGGTGACCGGATGCAAGCCCTGGTGGGTCCAGGTGAGGGTGACCGGGCCGGTGGACTGTTCGCAGAGCGTGGCGCCGTCCCAGGTGAACGTGACCTCTTCCGAGATCGCGCCCGTCTCCGTGAGGCGTTGTTTCGCCGTGCGGCGGCCCAGGGGGTCGTACGTGTACCGCCAGCGGGTGCCGTCCGGGGTGGTGACCGCCGATAGCTGGTCGTCGGCGTTCCACTCGTAGCGCCAGGTCTCCGGCTTGCGGGAGAGCCGGGTCTTCTGTCGCAGGGTGACCCGGCCGAGTGCGTCGTGCTCGTAGCGGACCGCCCCCGCGCGGGTGATGCGGGTGCCCGTGTACGAGCGGCCGCCCTGCGCGTCGGCGCCCGGGTGGCCGTCCGGCCAGGTGGCGTGGGTCTGGTTGCCGGCCTCGTCGTAGGCGTACCGCTCCGACCACGAGCCGGCGTCCACCGTCGTCACGCGGGCGGCCGCGTCGAGGGTGAACGTCCGCGGACCGGTCAGGGAGTCGTCTATCCCGGTGAGGTAGCCGTCCGCACGGTAGCCGTAGCCGCGCCGCTGGAGGGTCCGGCCGTCCCGGCCGATGACCGACTGGGCGGTGCGGCGGCCCAGTGGGTCGTAAGCGTGGGTGAGGGAGAGGGCCGGGCCCAGGGTGCGGGTGAGTTCCTGCCCGGCCGCGTCGCGCTCGAAGGTGATCGTGCGGCCCGCTGTGGTCAGGGCGATGCGGTGGCCCGCCGCGTCGTAGGTCCAGTGCGACTGTGCCCCCGTGGGCGTGGTGCGGGTCGTGCGGCGGCCCAGGGCGTCGTAGGCGTACGTGAGCGTGCGGCCGTCGACCGTTTCCGCCAGGACCCGGCCGGCCCCGTCGCGGAGCCAGGTGATCGTGGAGTCCGGCGAGATCAGCGAGGTCAGGCGGTCGGAGTCGTCGTAGCCGTACACCGTCCGGCCCGAGGCGGTGGTCTTGCGGGTGATCTGCCCGAGCGCGTTGCGGGTGTAGGTGACCGCCTCGCCCAGCGCGTTGACTCGGCTGACCAGGGCGCCCGCCGCGTCGTAGGCGTACGTGAGGGTGCGGGCGTCGAAGTCGGTCTCCGATGACAGGTGTCCCGCGGGGGAGTAGGCGTAACTCCACTTCAACCCCTGCGGGTTGGTGACCGAGGTGAGGCGCAGTTCCGTGTCGTGGTCGAACGTGTGGCGTGCGCCGTCGGGGCCGGTGCGGGCGGTGAGGAGGTCGAAGTCGCCGTACTCGTTGACGGTCACCCGGCCCGCGGCGTCGGTGTGCGTCAGACAGTTGCCCTCCCCGTCGTACGTCCAGGATTCCGCCGTGCCGTCCGGGTGCACTCGGCGGAGCAGGCGGCCCTCGGTGCTCCAGGTCAGGCGGGTCGTGCGGCCCAGCGGGTCGGTCACCGTGACCGGTCGGCCGAAGGCGTCGCGGGAATACGTCGTCGTCGCGCCCAGCGGATCCCCCACCGAGACGAGCAGGCCGGCCCGGTCGAAGACGAAAACGCTGGTGTGTCCGAGGGCGTCCGTCATCGAGGACAGGTGGCCGCGCGCATCGTAGGTGAAGTGCGTGGTCGCGCCGGAGGGGTCGGTCGTGGAGGTGCGGTTGCCCTGGGCGTCGTACGTGTGGACGGTCGTCGTCCCGTCCGTGGCGATCAGCCGTTCCGGGAGGCCGAGGGAGTCGTACTCGGCCCGTGAAGTCTTGCCGTCCAGCCGCGCGACGGCGGTCAGGCGGCCGGCACCGTCGTACGTCAGGCGGACCGTGCGGCCCAGCGGATCGGTACGGGAGACCAGGCGGTTGCAGCGGTCGTACTCGAACCGCGTCGTCGCCCCCGCCGCGTCGATCTCGGCGGTGACCTGGGCGCGCTCGTTGATCAGGAACCGCTTGCGGTGTCCGAGCGAGTCCGTGAGGGTCGTGATTCCGGCCTCGTAGGCGAACCGGATGTTCAGGTGGCCGTTGGTACCGGACTGGGCTATGCAGCGGTGCTGCTCGTCGTAGACGTAGTCGAAGCGGCGGTCGTTGGTGTCCGTCCACGAGGTGATCCGGCCCAGTACGTCGTACCCGAAGCGCAGGGGGAGACCGGAGGAGTTGGTGACCTCGGTGAGGTGGCCGTCGGTGTAGCCGTAGCGCAGGACCTCGGTGCCGTCCGCGAGGGCCAGGCCGGTTATTCGGCCTTCGCGGGAGGTCAGGCGCAGCTCGTAGCCGCCGCTGTGGCTGATCGCGAGGGGGGCGCCGGTGGCGTCGTCGTACTCGATGGCGATCCACGCGCCGTTGCGGTCGTCCAGCTGGGTGAGGACGCCGTCCTCCGCGAAATGGCGTACGTGTCCCGACTCGGGATCGGTGACCGTGTAGCCGCCGTCCGCGTCGCGCGTCAGCGGCCAGCGCCGGCCGTGCGAGGGCAGGACGGGAGGACCGGCCTGCTCCGGGTGGGGGTAGGCCAGCAGGCTGCCGTCCTCGCCGACGAAGATGACGCCCTGCGCGTCGGTCTCCAGGCGCTGGTCGACCGTCGACGCCCAGGTGGGGCCGAACCAGCGGCCGGAGCGGTACGAGGACTCGAAGGTACGGCTGAACACGAGGGGGAACGAGCCCGGCAGGACGAGGTCCGTCTGGGGCAGGAGCATCCGGCCCGTCGCCACGTCGACCGGGTCCCCCTCGCAAGGGACGTCCTTCTTCTGGTGGGAACTCCGCTCCTCGTTGCCGGTGAGCTGCTCGCGGGTCGAGGTCGGACTGTCCGGCCCTTTCGGGAGCTTGGGCGGCTCGGGCAGTTTGCCGTTCGCCAGTCGGCTCAGCACGGATGACTTGCGGAGCGCGCCGGTGACCGAGCTCGCCCCCTTCGATCCGGCGAACTCGCCGTACATCTTGCCGACGCCCTCGTCGGGGTCCTTCATGAACTGCTCGTACATCAGGGAACCGGCGCCGACGGGGTCGTTGGCCATCGTCAACATGCCGACACCCAAGCCGCTGAGCCGCATCTTGTACTCGGTCGGATGCATGCGGTTGTACGGATCCAGGGGGTCGACCGCACGGAAGAAATCGACCGTGCCCGCCAGCCCCTTGATGAACCCGCCGCCCTGGTGTTCCAGCCCGAGTCCCCGAATGGCCCCCTCGTAGACCAGTTGCTTGGCCAAGGACGGCAGGGGCGGGGCGGCATCCCGTGCCTTCGTCAGCGCTTGGACGGCCGTTCGGGCTGCCTCGTCGCGCTGGTGGCGCGCCTCCGTCAGCTTTTCCCGGGCTGCGTTGATGCCGTTCGTGCCGGGATCGGTGAAGCCCGTCGGGCGGGCCGGCAGCGGGTCCTGCTTGCTGCGGATCGCCGCGTTGTACGTGTCGACCCGCTTGTTGTACGCGTCGCGGGCCGCCTCGGACGCCTTGACGGCGGTCGTGTACTCGTCCAACGCCTCCTTGGCGCGGCCCTGGGCCCATTCCACCGTGTCCGCGAAGTGGTTCAAGGCCTCCGCGGCGGTCTCGAAGGCGTCCGCGGCCGCGAACCATTTCGGCGGCTGCTTCTGGGCGAGCACCCGGAATCCTTCGGCGGCGGCGCCCTTGATGCCGTCTTCGTCGAGCCCTTTGAGGCCTTCGCCGGTCTTGTCGAAGGCTGCCCGGAAGTCCGCCAGGTGCGAGGCGGTCGCCCGGAGCTTGGACGGGCTGCCGTGGATCAGCTTCGTCGGGTCGTCGGTGTGGCCCAGTTCGGCCTCTTCGACCTCCGCGCCGAGCCGGTTCGCGACCTTGTCGGTGCCCTCCCGTAAGACATCGGCGGCCTGGTGGAGTCCCACCTCGTCGAGCCCGGCCCCCGCTTTGTGCCCCACCCATTCGACGCCGTCGCCGATGGTCCTCTTGCCGGCGTCCAGCCACCCCTGGAGGTCGCGGCCCATCAGCGCTCACCCTGCTGGGCGGTGTCGTGCTCCGCTCGTCGTGCGCGTTCGCGCGCGAGGGCGAGGGCGGCGGGGTCCAGCTGGCCGAGATCGGCCGCCCCGTCCAGCAGCCGGGCGCCGTGGCCCTTCGTCACTGCGTCCCGCTTGGCCTGTTCCCACTGCTGCCGGAACTCGTCGCGGGCCTTCTGCGCCTCTTCCGGGGTCTCCTGGCGGAACGGTGCCTTGATGTCGTCCCACGACGTCTTCTCGACCGTGTCCTCGTCGGCGTGCGGATCGCCGATCACGGAGTTGGCCGCGACCTTGAACGTGCCCCTGCGGTACTGGTCCTCCTCCCAGATCATCCCCGCCGAGATGTTCAGCGCGGCCGTGAGGCCACTGACCTCCTCGACGAGGGCCCGTACTCCCCAGTCCCAGCGCGTGCAGAGGTCGTGGAAGACGCCGGTGACGTCCGGGTGGCCGGCCTCCATGCCGGTCAACGTGAGCTTTTCGAGCCCCGCGCCCACGGTCGCGCCGGCGTCCGGGGCGAACTCGCGCAGTTCGGCGATCGCCCCGCGCAGCCCGTCCGTGATGTTCTTGACGGCGACCGGATCCATCTCCAGGTCTTCGCCGTTGTCGGTGTTCAAGATCCACCCCCATGGTCCGGGCAAGGGTAAGCGGCGCCTCGGACAGGGGGGTGTCCGGCGGTGCGGATTTGGTCAGGGGCGGAAAACAGCTGGTCCAGGGGGTGTGAGAGGCTCCGCAGCGCATGGTGTGAACATCTCAAGGGGGAGTCATGGGGGACAGCGACGACGCGGGCAGGGGCGGCGTTTCCGACGAGGAGTGGGCGCGCTTCGTCCGGGACGCCGAGAGCGGGGCGGGGCGGGCCCCGGTGGAGCCGTCGGCGCGGGCGCGGATGGTGACCGAGCGGCTGCGGCGCGAGGACGCGGAGCGGGCCGCGCGGGAGACGGGCCGGAAGGGCCGCAAGGGGCGCAAGGCCCGGCAGGCGGCCGAGCCCGCCGGGTGGCGGACCGGGCCGGCCTGGCAGGAGCTGGAGGGCCGCGGGAAGGGCAAGCGGCGGCTCAAGGCCACTGCCGCGGTCGTCTTCATCGCCGCCCTCGCGCTGATCGCCGTACGGCCGGAGCTGGTCATAGACCGGCTCACCGGCAAGACGGCGGCCCGGGAGGCGGCCGCGAACGCCGCCCCGGCGGCCGCGGAGACGGCGCGGCCGTCGGCCGCGCCCGCGCAGCAGTACCCGGACCGGCCGACCCTCCAGGACCCCTTCCGCGGCTCCCCGGCCCGGCAGTGGGCGGACGGGGCCTCGGGCATCGAGCTGCCCGAGGCGAAGGCCGTGGGCGGGATGACCCGGGAGCAGGTGGCGGACGCGCTCGCGAAGACCGGCCGGCTGTTGGTGGCGGCGAACCTGGAGCCGGCCACCCTGCGCGGCGAGCGCCCGCAGGCGGCCCTGGACCTGCTGGACCCGGCGCAGGACGGCGGCCGGGGGCTGATGGAACGGGCCCTCATCCGGCCGACCAAGGACGCCGACCCGTTGGCGCTGTTCAGCCGCTTCGACCCGGCGCAGGTGCGGGTGCACGGTGACGTGGTCAAGACGCGCGGGCGCATGTGGTTCGACAGCACCCGCTCCGGTGAGGTGCTGGTGCACTCCGACTACACCTTCGTCTACCCGCTGGTGCAGGCCCGGGCGGGCGCGGACGAGGTGGCGCGCACCATCGTGCGGCGCGAGCTCACCGTGGCGCTGGCCGATCCCGAGCGGATAGCGGCCACGCCCGGCAGGCTGCAGATCGTGAGCTGGTCCGAAACGGCGGGGAACGACGACTGCTCGCGGGACGGCGAAGGCTATCTGCACCCGATGTTCGCGTCCGAGCAGCGGACGCGGCCCTCATCGGGGGCGCCGGGCCCGGTCACCGATCCGTACGACCGCAGTACGGACGTGGCTGCGCTGCCGAAGGAGTGCGGGACGGTCTCCCGGTCCTGACCCGCCACCGCACGGGTCCCCGTCGCGCGGCGGGTTTGACGTGTCCGCGCGGCGGGGTATTGTTCTGCGCCCGATTGGCGCAGTACGTGTCTCATGTGGCAGACTACTCAAGTTGCTCGGTTGAGTGCCGATGCTGCGCGCCTCCCGCCGGGAGGACCGGAAGCGAGTCCCACAGTACTCGTCGTCCTTATCTGCCCCTCGGGGCAGCAATGGGGACGGACGTACGGGAATCTTCTGGGAAGCGTCAGCACGGTGCCTGCCAGGAACTCGGTGGGTGTTTTCCCCCGCACCGCGGTCTTGGGCCGCACCCCCTTGGACAGGGAATTTCCGTATGGGAATTTTCTGTAGAGGGAGTGCGACACGCCCGACCGCGTGGGTCGGAGGAAAGCGGCGGAGCGATCCGCAGCCGGCCGAGGACCAGAGCGTTTCCACAACAGACAGGACTACGGAGTAGCCATGGCGGGACAGAAGATCCGCATCCGGCTCAAGGCCTACGACCACGAGGTCATCGATTCGTCGGCGAAGAAGATCGTCGAGACGGTGACGCGCACTGGTGCGTCGGTCGCGGGCCCGGTGCCGCTGCCCACTGAGAAGAACGTGTACTGCGTCATCAAGTCGCCGCACAAGTACAAGGACTCGCGCGAGCACTTCGAGATGCGCACGCACAAGCGCCTGATCGACATCCTCGACCCGACTCCCAAGACCGTTGACTCGCTGATGCGCCTGGACCTTCCGGCCGGCGTTGACATCGAGATCAAGCTCTGAGAGGCGTCGAGAAGATGGCAAAGCAGATCAAGGGCGTCCTGGGCGAGAAGCTCGGCATGACCCAGGTCTGGGACGAGAACAACCGTGTCGTCCCGGTGACCGTCGTCAAGGCCGGGCCCTGCGTCGTTACCCAGGTCCGTAAGAACGACATCGATGGCTACGAGTCGGTCCAGATCGCCTTCGGCGAGATTGACCCGCGCAAGGTGAACAAGCCCCTCAAGGGTCACTTCGCCAAGGCCGATGTAACCCCGCGCCGCCACCTGGTGGAGCTCCGCACCTCCGACGCCAGCGAGTACACGCTCGGCCAGGAGATCACCGCTGCTGTGTTCGAGTCCGGCGTCAAGGTCGACGTCACGGGCAACAGCAAGGGCAAGGGCTTCGCCGGTGTCATGAAGCGTCACAACTTCAAGGGCCTCGGTGCCGGTCACGGCGTCCAGCGCAAGCACCGCTCCCCCGGTTCGATCGGTGGCTGCGCCACCCCTGGGCGTGTCTTCAAGGGCATGCGCATGGCCGGTCGTATGGGTAACGAGCGCGTCACCACCCAGAACCTGACCATCCACGCGGTTGACGCGGAGAAGGGTCTGCTCCTCATCAAGGGTGCGGTCCCCGGTCCGAACGGCGGCCTCGTCCTGGTCCGTACCGCGGCCAAGGGGGCTTGAGGTAATGAGCACCATTGACATCCTTTCGCCGGCAGGCGACAAGGCCGGTACCGTCGATCTCCCCGCGGAGATCTTCGACGCCAAGACCAGCGTTCCGCTGATCCACCAGGTCGTTGTCGCTCAGCTGGCTGCTGCCCGTCAGGGCACGCACAAGACCAAGCGTCGTGGCGAAGTCCGTGGTGGTGGCCGCAAGCCGTACCGCCAGAAGGGCACCGGCCGCGCTCGCCAGGGTTCGACCCGCGCTCCGCAGTTCGTCGGCGGTGGCGTCGTCCACGGCCCGCAGCCGCGTGACTACTCGCAGCGGACCCCGAAGAAGATGAAGGCCGCCGCCCTCCGCGGTGCCCTCTCGGACCGTGCGCGTCACTCCCGCATCCACGTCGTCACCGGCGTGGTCGAGGGTGCCGCCTCCACGAAGGCCGCCAAGACGCTGTTCGGCAAGATCTCGGAGCGCAAGAACCTGCTCCTGGTCGTCGAGCGCGCCGACGAGGCCGCGTGGCTGTCCGCCCGCAACCTGCCCCAGGTTCACATCCTGGAGCCGGGCCAGCTGAACACGTACGACGTGATCGTCTCTGACGACGTGGTCTTCACTCAGGCCGCTTTCGAGTCCTTCGTGTCTGGCCCCAAGGCCGATGAGACCGAAGGGAGCGACGCCTGATGTCTGAGGCGACCGTTACCAGCAAGACCTTCACTGACCCGCGCGACCTGCTGATCAAGCCGGTTGTCTCGGAGAAGAGCTACGCGCTGCTGGACGAGAACAAGTACACGTTCATCGTCGCGCCCGGCGCCAACAAGACCCAGATCAAGCAGGCCGTCGAGGCGGTCTTCTCGGTCAAGGTCACCGGGGTCAACACGATCAACCGTCAGGGTAAGCGCAAGCGCACCAAGACCGGTTTCGGCAAGCGTGCGAACACCAAGCGCGCCATCGTGACCCTCGCTGAGGGCGACCGAATCGACATCTTCGGCGGCCAGGCCTCCTAACGGAGGTCTAGTCGTCCGGAATCGGACGAGGACTGAGAAATGGGTATCCGCAAGTACAAGCCGACGACCCCGGGCCGTCGTGGCTCCAGCGTCGCCGACTTTGTCGAGATCACGCGGTCCACGCCGGAGAAGTCGCTGGTTCGCCCGCTGCACAGCAAGGGCGGCCGTAACAACACCGGTCGGATCACCGTTCGCCACCAGGGTGGTGGACACAAGCGCGCCTACCGCGTGATCGACTTCCGTCGTCACGACAAGGACGGCGTGCCGGCCAAGGTCGCGCACATCGAGTACGACCCCAACCGCACTGCGCGCATCGCGCTCCTGCACTACGCCGACGGCGAGAAGCGCTACATCATCGCGCCGAAGGCTCTGAAGCAGGGCGACCGGATTGAGAACGGCCCCACGGCCGACATCAAGCCCGGTAACAACCTCGCGCTCCGCAACATCCCGGTCGGTACCACGATCCACGCGATCGAGCTCCGTCCCGGTGGTGGCGCCAAGTTCGCCCGTTCCGCGGGTGCCTCCGTGCAGCTGCTGGCGAAGGAGGGCACCATGGCCCACCTCCGCATGCCGTCCGGTGAGATCCGTCTCGTCGACGCGCGCTGCCGCGCCACGGTCGGCGAGGTCGGCAACGCCGAGCAGTCGAACATCAACTGGGGCAAGGCCGGCCGCATGCGCTGGAAGGGCGTTCGCCCGTCCGTCCGCGGTGTCGCGATGAACCCGGTTGACCACCCGCACGGTGGTGGTGAGGGCAAGACCAGTGGTGGTCGCCACCCGGTCTCCCCGTGGGGTCAGAAGGAGGGTCGTACTCGCTCGCCGAAGAAGGCTTCGAGCAAGTACATCGTCCGCCGCCGCAAGACGAACAAGAAGCGCTAGGAGCGGGTTTAGATGCCGCGCAGTCTCAAGAAGGGGCCCTTCGTCGACGACCACCTCGTAAAGAAGGTGGACGTCCAGAACGAAGCCGGCACCAAGAACGTCATCAAGACCTGGTCCCGTCGCTCGATGATCATCCCCAGCATGCTGGGTCACACCATCGCGGTGCACAACGGCAAGACCCACGTCCCGGTGTTCGTCACCGAGTCGATGGTCGGCCACAAGCTCGGCGAGTTCTCGCCGACTCGCACCTTCCGCGGCCACGTCAAGGACGACCGGAAGTCGAAGCGCCGCTAAAGGCGGGGTGGTTACGACTATGACTTACACCGAAGGGACAACCATGGAAGCCAGGGCCCAGGCGCGGTACATCCGCGTCACGCCCATGAAGGCCCGCCGAGTGGTGGACCTTATCCGTGGCATGGATGCCACGGAGGCTCAGGCGGTCCTGCGTTTCGCCCCGCAGGCCGCGAGCGTGCCGGTCGGCAAGGTGCTGGACAGCGCCATTGCCAACGCCGCACACAACTACAACCACCCGGACGCCTCCACGCTGGTCATCAGCGAGGCGTTCGTGGACGAGGGTCCGACCCTGAAGCGGTTCCGTCCGCGTGCCCAGGGCCGCGCCTACCGGATCCGCAAGCGGACCAGCCACATCACCGTGGTCGTCAGCAGCAAGGAAGGTTCCCGGTAATGGGCCAGAAGGTAAACCCGCACGGGTTCCGGCTCGGCATCACCACCGACTTCAAGTCGCGTTGGTACGCCGACAAGCTGTACAAGGACTACGTCAAGGAAGACGTCGCCATCCGTCGGATGATGACGTCCGGCATGGAGCGCGCGGGCATCTCGAAGGTTGAGATCGAGCGCACCCGTGACCGCGTGCGTGTGGACATCCACACCGCTCGTCCGGGCATCGTCATCGGCCGCCGTGGCGCCGAGGCCGACCGCATCCGCGGTGACCTCGAGAAGCTCACGGGCAAGCAGGTCCAGCTGAACATCCTCGAGGTCAAGAACCCCGAGCTCGACGCTCAGCTGGTTGCCCAGGCCGTTGCCGAGCAGCTCTCCTCCCGCGTCTCCTTCCGTCGCGCCATGCGTAAGAGCATGCAGGGCACGATGAAGGCCGGCGCCAAGGGCATCAAGATCCAGTGTGGCGGCCGTCTCGGCGGCGCCGAGATGTCCCGCTCCGAGTTCTACCGCGAGGGTCGTGTGCCGCTGCACACGCTGCGCGCGAACGTGGACTACGGCTTCTTCGAGGCCAAGACCACCTTCGGCCGTATCGGTGTGAAGGTCTGGATCTACAAGGGCGACGTCAAGAACATCGCCGAGGTTCGCGCCGAGAACGCTGCGGCCCGTGCGGGTAACCGCCCGGCCCGTGGCGCGCAGGGCGCTGGCGACCGTCCCGCCGGCCGTGGTGGCCGTGGTGGCGAGCGCGGCGGCCGTGGTGGCCGCAAGCCGCAGCAGGCTGCTGGTGCCGAGGCCCCCAAGGCCGACGCTCCCGCCGCCGCTCCGGCCGAGAGCACCGGAACGGAGGCCTGACCGACATGCTGATCCCTCGTAGGGTCAAGCACCGCAAGCAGCACCACCCGAAGCGCCGCGGTATGGCCAAGGGCGGTACTGAGGTCTCGTTCGGCGAGTACGGCATCCAGGCGCTGACCCCGGCGTACGTGACGAACCGCCAGATCGAGGCGGCTCGTATCGCGATGACCCGCCACATCAAGCGTGGCGGCAAGGTCTGGATCAACATCTACCCGGACCGTCCGCTGACGAAGAAGCCCGCCGAGACCCGCATGGGTTCCGGTAAGGGTTCTCCCGAGTGGTGGATCGCGAACGTGCACCCGGGCCGGGTCATGTTCGAGCTGTCCTACCCGAACGAGAAGATTGCTCGTGAGGCGCTCACCCGCGCTGCTCACAAGCTTCCGATGAAGTGCCGGATTGTTCGGCGCGAGGCAGGTGAGTCGTGATGGCGACGGGAACCAAGGCGTCCGAGCTGCGTGAGCTCGGCAACGAGGAGCTCGTTGGCAAGCTGCGCGAGGCCAAGGAAGAGCTGTTCAAGCTGCGCTTCCAGGCGGCCACGGGTCAGCTGGAGAACAACGGCCGGCTCAAGTCCGTCCGTAAGGACATCGCTCGCATCTACACCCTGATGCACGAGCGTGAGCTCGGTATCGAGACGGTGGAGAGCGCCTGATGAGCGAGAAGAACGTGACTGAGACGAACGAGCGCGGTTTCCGCAAGACCCGTGAGGGTCTCGTCGTCAGCGACAAGATGGACAAGACCGTCGTCGTCGCCGTCGAGGACCGCGTGAAGCACGCGCTGTACGGCAAGGTCATCCGCCGTACGAACAAGCTCAAGGCTCACGACGAGCAGAACGCTGCCGGCGTCGGCGACCGCGTCCTCATCATGGAGACGCGTCCGCTGTCGGCGAGCAAGCGCTGGCGCATCGTCGAGATCCTCGAGAAGGCCAAGTAAGGAACCTCGCGCAAGCGAGTTCCGCCAGACATAGCCTGGGGGGTTTCCCTCAGGTCAGTTCCGCCAGGCTCGGTGAGGGGCTCCGGTAACGGGCCCCTCGCCGGGAACCGGCAGACAATCAGGAGATACACGTGATCCAGCAGGAGTCGCGACTGCGTATCGCCGACAACACTGGTGCCAAGGAAATCCTTTGCATCCGTGTTCTCGGTGGTTCCGGTCGCCGCTACGCGGGCATCGGTGACGTCATCGTCGCCACCGTCAAGGACGCGATCCCCGGTGGCAACGTGAAGAAGGGTGACGTCGTCAAGGCGGTCATCGTTCGCACCGTCAAGGAACGCCGCCGCCAGGACGGCTCGTACATCCGCTTCGACGAGAACGCCGCTGTCATTCTCAAGAACGACGGCGACCCTCGTGGCACCCGTATCTTCGGCCCCGTGGGCCGTGAGCTGCGCGAGAAGAAGTTCATGAAGATCATCTCGCTCGCGCCGGAGGTGCTGTAAGCATGAAGATCAAGAAGGGCGACCTGGTTCAGGTCATCACCGGTAAGGACAAGGGCAAGCAGGGCAAGGTCATTCAGGCCATCCCTACTGAGAACCGTGTCCTCGTCGAGGGTGTCAACCGGGTCAAGAAGCACACCAAGGCCGGCCAGACCGCTGGTGGCTCGCAGACCGGTGGCATCGTGATCACCGAGGCGCCGATCCACGTCAGCAACGTTCAGCTGGTTGTGGAGAAGGACGGCCAGAAGGTCGTTACCCGCGTCGGTTTCCGCTTCGATGACGAGGGCAACAAGATCCGCGTTGCCAAGCGGACGGGTGAGGACATCTGATGGCTACCACTCCGCGTCTCAAGACGAAGTACCGCGAGGACATCGCGGGCAAGCTGCGTGAAGAGTTCTCGTACGAGAACGTCATGCAGATCCCCGGCCTCGTGAAGATCGTGGTCAACATGGGTGTGGGCGACGCCGCCCGCGACTCCAAGCTGATCGACGGCGCCATCCGCGACCTGACGACGATCACCGGTCAGAAGCCGGCCGTCACGAAGGCCCGCAAGTCCATCGCGCAGTTCAAGCTGCGTGAGGGTCAGCCGATCGGCTGCCACGTCACCCTCCGTGGTGACCGCATGTGGGAGTTCCTGGACCGTACGCTGTCGCTCGCGCTGCCGCGTATCCGTGACTTCCGTGGTCTGTCGCCGAAGCAGTTCGACGGCCGTGGCAACTACACCTTCGGTCTCACGGAGCAGGTCATGTTCCACGAGATCGACCAGGACAAGATCGACCGTACCCGGGGTATGGACATCACCGTGGTCACCACGGCGACCAACGACGCTGAGGGCCGCGCGCTCCTTCGTCACCTCGGCTTCCCCTTCAAGGAGGCGTAAGCGAGATGGCGAAGAAGGCTCTCATCGCGAAGGCTGCCCGCAAGCCCAAGTTCGGTGTGCGCGCGTACACCCGCTGCCAGCGCTGCGGTCGTCCCCACTCCGTGTACCGCAAGTTCGGCCTGTGCCGCGTCTGCCTCCGTGAGATGGCTCACCGTGGCGAGCTGCCGGGCGTGACCAAGAGCTCCTGGTAATTCCCGCCGTCCGCAAGGACTTGGGAAGTTCCAGGCACTCTCGGTAAGCATCTGGTCGGAGGATGCCCAGCCGCGCATGCCTTAGGCTTGTGTGGTTGGGCGTCCGCCGCCCATAACGACTTACTACGCCGTAGGTCCCCGCACCGCACCCGTCCCGCCACTGAGTGGGGAGAGGGATGGCGCATACAGGAAACCCCGGCGAGAGAGGCCGAAGGCCACTTCATGACCATGACTGACCCGATCGCAGACATGCTGACCCGTCTGCGTAACGCTAACTCGGCGTACCACGACACCGTCGTGATGCCGCACAGCAAGATCAAGTCGCACATCGCAGAGATCCTCAAGCAGGAGGGTTTCATCACCGGCTGGAAGGTCGAGGACGCCGAGGTCGGCAAGAACCTCGTCCTCGAGCTGAAGTTCGGGCCGAACCGTGAGCGCTCCATCGCGGGCATCAAGCGGATCTCGAAGCCCGGTCTGCGTGTGTACGCGAAGTCCACCAATCTGCCGAAGGTGCTCGGCGGCCTGGGCGTGGCGATCATCTCCACGTCCCACGGTCTCCTCACCGGCCAGCAGGCAGGCAAGAAGGGCGTAGGTGGGGAAGTCCTCGCCTACGTCTGGTAGTCGGGAACGGAGGAAAAGCAATGTCGCGAATCGGCAAGCTCCCCATCCAGGTTCCCGCCGGTGTGGACGTCACCATCGATGGCCGCACGGTCGCGGTGAAGGGCCCCAAGGGTTCCCTCTCGCACACCGTCGCTGCGCCCATCGCCGTCGTCAAGGGTGAGGACGGCGTTCTGAACGTCGTCCGTCCGAACGACGAGCGTCAGAACAAGGCCCTGCACGGCCTGTCCCGCACGCTGGTGGCGAACATGATCACCGGTGTGACCACGGGATACGTCAAGGCTCTCGAAATCAGCGGTGTTGGTTACCGCGTCGCCGCGAAGGGCTCCGACCTGGAGTTCCAGCTTGGCTACAGCCACCCGATCCTGATCGAGGCGCCCGAGGGCATCTCCTTCAAGGTCGAGTCGCCCACCAAGTTCTCGGTCGAGGGCATCGACAAGCAGAAGGTCGGCGAGGTCGCCGCCAACATCCGCAAGCTGCGGAAGCCCGACCCGTACAAGGCCAAGGGTGTCAAGTACGCCGGCGAAGTCATCCGCCGCAAGGTCGGAAAGGCTGGTAAGTAGCCATGGCATACGGTGTAAAGATCGCCAAGGGCGACGCGTACAAGCGCGCGGCCAAGGCTCGCCGCCACATCCGCATCCGCAAGAACGTCTCGGGTACGGCGGAGCGTCCGCGCCTCGTCGTGACGCGTTCCAACCGCAACATCGTTGCTCAGGTCATCGACGACCTCCAGGGTCACACCCTGGCGTCCGCGTCGACCCTGGACGCTTCGATCCGCGGTGGCGAAGGCGACAAGAGCGCCCAGGCCCAGGCTGTCGGCGCGCTCGTCGCCGAGCGTGCCAAGGCCGCGGGTGTCGAGACCGTCGTGTTCGACCGCGGTGGCAACCGATACGCCGGGCGCATTGCCGCTCTGGCTGACGCCGCCCGCGAAGCCGGGCTGAAGTTCTAAGCCCCGGTTCCGGGACTCACGGACGTAACAGAGAGAGGTAATCCAATGGCTGGACCCCAGCGCCGCGGAAGCGGTGCCGGTGGCGGCGAGCGGCGGGACCGGAAGGGTCGCGACGGTGGCCCTGCCGCCGAGAAGACCGCTTACGTTGAGCGCGTTGTCGCGATCAACCGCGTCGCCAAGGTTGTCAAGGGTGGTCGCCGCTTCAGCTTCACCGCGCTGGTCGTGGTGGGCGACGGTGACGGCACTGTAGGTGTCGGTTACGGCAAGGCCAAGGAAGTTCCCGCGGCCATTGCCAAGGGTGTCGAGGAAGCCAAGAAGAACTTCTTCAAGGTTCCGCGCATCCAGGGCACCATCCCTCACCCGATCACGGGCGAGCGTGCTGCGGGCGTCGTGCTGCTCAAGCCGGCGTCCCCTGGTACCGGTGTTATCGCCGGTGGCCCGGTGCGCGCCGTTCTGGAGTGCGCCGGCGTTCACGACATCCTGTCGAAGTCGCTCGGCTCTTCCAACGCGATCAACATCGTGCACGCGACCGTGGCGGCCCTCAAGGGCCTGCAGCGTCCCGAGGAGATCGCGGCTCGCCGTGGTCTGCCCCTCGAGGACGTCGCCCCCGCGGCCCTGCTTCGTGCGCGTGCTGGGGCGGGTGTCTGATGGCCCGCCTCAAGATCACGCAGACGAAGTCGTACATCGGCAGCAAGCAGAACCACCGCGACACTCTGCGTTCGCTCGGGCTCAAGCGCCTGAACGACGTGGTCGTCAAGGAGGACCGCCCCGAGTTCCGCGGAATGGTGCAGACCGTCCGCCACCTCGTGACGGTTGAGGAGGTTGACTAATCATGGCTGAGAACAGCCCGCTGAAGGCCCACAACCTCCGTCCCGCCCCCGGCGCCAAGACCGCGAAGACCCGTGTCGGTCGTGGTGAGGCGTCGAAGGGTAAGACGGCCGGTCGTGGTACGAAGGGCCAGAAGGCCCGTTACCAGATCCCGCAGCGCTTCGAGGGCGGGCAGATGCCCCTCCACATGCGTCTGCCGAAGCTCAAGGGCTTCAAGAACCCGTTCCGCACCGAGTTCCAGGTCGTCAACCTGGACAAGCTCGGCGCTCTCTACCCCGAGGGTGGAGAGGTCACGGTGGCCGACCTGGTCGCCAAGGGCGCGGTGCGCAAGAACAGCCTCGTCAAGGTCCTGGGCCAGGGCGAGATCTCCGTGGCGCTGACGGTTTCGGTTGACGCCGTCTCCGCTTCCGCCAAGGAGAAGATTGCCGCTGCCGGCGGCACTGTCACCGAGCTCGTCTAAGACGAACGCACGTGACAAATAGCTAAAACCCGACCGGGGATGCCTCACATATGGGGCATCCCCGGTTGGTCGTTCCACGGGGGGCGCAGTCGCCGGTAAGGTGGCCTGCACCTTTGCTTGTACGTATTCGTCGATCCCTCAGACCGTCACCTCTGACGCAGTAGCGCGGGGGTCGCAGGAGGCACCGTGCTCACCGCGTTCGCCCGGGCGTTCAAGACGCCCGACCTGCGCAAGAAGCTGCTCTTCACGCTCGCCATCATCGTGCTGTTCCGCCTCGGGTCCCACATCCCGGTCCCCGGCGTGAACTACAAGAACGTTCAGTTCTGTGTGGACCAGGCAGGGACCGGCAACAGCCTGTTCGGCCTCGTCAACATGTTCAGCGGTGGCGCACTGCTGCAGATCACGATCTTCGCGCTCGGAATCATGCCGTACATCACGGCGAGCATCATCCTGCAGCTGCTGACCGTGGTCATCCCGAAGCTGGAGAACCTCAAAAAAGAGGGTCAGTCCGGCACGGCGAAGATCACCCAGTACACGCGTTACCTGACGGTCGCGCTCGCGATCCTCCAGGGCACGGGTCTGGTGGCCACCGCCAAGACGGGTGCGCTCTTCGGTTCCTGCCAGCTCCGCACCGAGATCGTCTCGGACCGCTCGATCTTCACCATGGTCACGATGGTGCTCACCATGACCGCCGGCACCTGTGTCGTCATGTGGCTCGGTGAGCTGATCACCGACCGCGGCATCGGCAACGGCATGTCGATCCTCATGTTCATCTCGATCGCGGCCGGCTTCATCGGCGCCATGTGGCAGATCAAGCTCCAGGGCAAGATCGCTGATGGCTGGGTCGAGTTCGGTGTGGTGATCCTCGTCGGCCTGGCGATGGTGGCCCTGGTGGTCTTCGTCGAACAGGCGCAGCGCCGGATCCCGGTCCAGTACGCGAAGCGCATGATCGGGCGCCGCGCGTACGGCGGCACCTCGACCTACATCCCGCTCAAGGTGAACCAGGCCGGTGTCATCCCGGTCATCTTCGCCTCGTCGCTGCTGTACATCCCGGCCCTGGTCGTGCAGTTCAGCGGCTCGACGGCGGCCTGGGCGACCTGGATCCAGAAGCACTTCGTCAAGGGCGACCACCCTTACTACATCGCGGCCTACTTCCTCCTGATCGTGTTCTTCGCGTTCTTCTACGTGGCGATCTCGTTCAACCCCGAGGAAGTTGCAGACAACATGAAGAAGTATGGTGGGTTCATCCCGGGCATCCGCGCCGGCCGGCCTACCGCCGAGTACCTGAGCTACGTACTCAACCGGATCACCTGGCCGGGGTCGCTGTACCTGGGTCTGATCGCTCTCGTGCCGACAATGGCGTTGGCGGGCTTCGGAGCGAACCAGAACTTCCCGTTCGGCGGGACGAGCATCCTCATCATCGTGGGTGTGGGTCTGGAAACCGTGAAGCAGATCGAGAGCCAGCTCCAGCAGCGTAATTACGAAGGGTTCCTCCGCTGATGCGTATCGTCCTCGTCGGGCCCCCCGGCGCCGGCAAGGGAACACAGGCCGCGTTCCTTGCCAAGAACCTGTCGATCCCGCACATCTCCACGGGTGACCTGTTCCGCGCCAACATCAGCCAGGGCACCGAGCTCGGCAAGAGCGCGAAGTCGTACATGGACGCCGGTGAGCTCGTCCCGGACTCGGTCACCATCGGGATGGCCAAGGACCGGATGGAGCAGCCCGACGCCGAGAACGGCTTCCTGCTCGACGGGTTCCCGCGCAACCTCACCCAGGCCGAGGCGCTCGACGAGATCCTCAAGGCCGCCGGGCTCCACCTCGACGCCGTCCTCGACCTGGAGGTCGAGGAGGACGAGGTCGTCAAGCGCATCGCGGGCCGCCGGACCTGCCGCAAGGACTCCGCGCACGTCTTCCACGTCACGTACGCACCGCCGCAGACCGACGGCGTGTGCGACCACTGCGGCGGCGAGCTGTACCAGCGCGGGGACGACTCCGAGGACACGGTCCGCAACCGGCTGGCCGTCTACCACGCGGAGACCGAGCCGATCATCGACTACTACAAGGCCCAGGGCCTCGTGTCGACCATCCCCGCCCTCGGTGAGGTCGCGGACGTCACGCGACGCGCGATGGACGCCCTGAAGAAGTAGTCCCCACGTTGTGCAGGAACGGCCGCGGTGTCCCAGGGACACCGCGGCCGTACTGTTGAGAAGTCCGATTTCAGAAGGTGGAAGGCCGTTCCATGGTGCAGCTCAAGACGCCCGAGCAGATCGCGAAGATGCGCGAGGCGGGGCTGGTCGTCGCCGCGATCCACGCGGCGACCCGTGAGGCGGCCGTGCCGGGCGCCACGACCCGGGACCTGGACATGGTGGCCCGCAAGGTCATCGCGGACGCCGGCGCGAAGTCGAACTTCCTCGGTTACGGCGGCTTCCCCGCGACGATCTGCACGTCGGTGAACGAGGTCGTCGTCCACGGCATCCCGGACGACAAGACGGTCCTCAAGGACGGCGACATCATCTCGATCGACGCGGGCGCGATCGTGGACGGCTGGCACGGGGACGCGGCCTACACGGCGTTCGTGGGCACCGGCCACGCTCCGGAGCTGGTCGAGCTGTCCCGGGTGACCGAGGAATCGATGTGGGCGGGCATCGCGGCGATGAAGCTCGGCAACCGCCTGGTGGACATCTCCAAGGCGATCGAGAGCTACATCCGCCGCCAGCCGCGTCCGGCCACCGGCAAGTACGGGATCATCGAGGACTACGGCGGCCACGGCATCGGCTCCGAGATGCACATGGACCCCCACCTGCTGAACTACGTGTCCCGCAAGCGGGGCAAGGGCATCAAGCTGGTCCCGGGCGTGTGCCTGGCGATCGAGCCGATGGTCTCGCTGGGCACCGCCCAGACGGAGGTCCTGGCGGACGACTGGACGGTCATCACCACGGACGGCACCTGGTCCTCGCACTGGGAGCACTCCATCGCCCTGACCGAGGCCGGTCCGATCGTGCTGACCAGCCCGGACTGCGGCAAGGCGAAGCTGGCGGAGTACGGCGTGACCACCGCGCCGGACCCGCTCGGTTAATGATCTAGGCTATGGGGCAAACTTTCCGGATTCGTCTTTCTGGGTGCCCTGACGTAGACTGACTCGTCGGCTCTCGTGCATTTCCATGCCCTGCATGGGCGCGGAGCTGATCAAGGTAGCCGATTCGAAAGGCGAAGCGTGGCCAAGAAGCAAGGTGCCATCGAGATCGAGGGCACCGTGATCGAGTCCCTCCCGAACGCGATGTTCAAGGTGGAACTCCAGAACGGTCACAAAGTCCTCGCGCACATCAGTGGCAAGATGCGCATGCACTACATCCGCATCCTGCCTGATGACCGGGTTGTCGTGGAGCTCTCCCCGTACGACCTGACGCGTGGCCGGATCGTCTACCGATACAAGTAGATCTTGTCTTCACTCCCGCCTGGGCATCCGTCCCGGCGCGGGTGGTGGCACTGACCCGGAGAACCTCACCAACATGAAGGTCAAGCCGAGCGTCAAGAAGATCTGCGACAAGTGCAAGGTGATCCGCCGTCACGGCCGGGTCATGGTCATCTGCGACAACCTGCGCCACAAGCAGCGCCAGGGCTGACGCACGCCGACCGACCTGCCTTCCGCAGTTCTTCGCGCGACGTAAGAAAACGTACATACGCAGAACCCGCCCAGCCCTACGGGGCCGGCGGCACCTCCGGCGGGGGCCGGGGACCCGGGCGTACCACCACCCATCAGGGGTGGTCGGCGGTCGGGAACGGTTCTGCGGAAGACCCCCGAACACACAGGAGCCATTGAATGGCACGCGTTTCCGGTGTTGACATCCCGCGCGAAAAGCGCGTGGAGATCGCACTCACCTACGTCTTCGGTATCGGGCGCACCCGGTCCAAGGAGATCCTCGCCTCCACCGGCGTGAACCCGAACACCCGCGTTCGTGACCTGGCCGAAGAGGACCTCGTCAAGATCCGCGAGTACGTGGACGCCAACCTCCGTACCGAGGGTGACCTCCGCCGCGAGATCCAGGGCGACATCCGTCGCAAGATCGAGATCCAGTGCTACCAGGGCATCCGCCACCGTCGTGGCCTGCCGGTGCACGGTCAGCGCACCAGCACGAACGCGCGTACCCGCAAGGGCCCGCGTCGCGCGATCGCCGGTAAGAAGAAGCCGGGCAAGAAGTAGTCCTGTTCAGCGGTCTTGCGCTGTAGGACCGACCACCTCCCGTAGGAGATTTAGATGCCCCCCAAGGGTCGTCAGGGCGCTGCCAAGAAGGTGCGCCGCAAGGAAAAGAAGAACGTCGCTCACGGGCACGCCCACATCAAGAGCACGTTCAACAACACCATCGTCTCGATCACGGACCCCTCGGGCAACGTGATCTCCTGGGCCTCCGCCGGCCACGTCGGCTTCAAGGGCTCGCGCAAGTCCACCCCCTTCGCCGCGCAGATGGCCGCCGAGTCGGCCGCCCGTCGCGCGCAGGAGCACGGCATGCGCAAGGTTGACGTCTTCGTCAAGGGTCCGGGCTCCGGCCGCGAGACCGCGATCCGCTCCCTGCAGGCCACCGGCCTGGAGGTCGGCTCCATTCAGGACGTCACCCCCACCCCGCACAACGGCTGCCGTCCGCCGAAGCGCCGCCGCGTCTGACGCGACGGACGCGCCTGTGCGTCTTTGAGTGTCCGGGCGGTACGACTCCTTCGGGGGCCGTGCCGCCCGTACCCTTGCAGTACATGTCGGGCGTCAAATAGTGGGCGTCCACGACTGAAGGAACACAGACATGCTTATCGCTCAGCGTCCCTCGCTGACCGAAGAGGTCGTCGACGAGTACCGCTCGCGGTTCGTGATCGAGCCGCTGGAGCCGGGCTTCGGCTACACCCTCGGCAACTCCCTGCGCCGCACGCTCCTGTCCTCGATCCCGGGTGCCGCCGTCACCAGCATCCGCGTGGACGGCGTCCTGCACGAGTTCACCACCGTGCCGGGTGTCAAGGAAGACGTCACCGACATCATCCTCAACATCAAGCAGCTGGTCGTCTCCTCGGAGCACGACGAGCCGGTCGTGATGTACCTGCGCAAGCAGGGTCCCGGCCTGGTCACCGCTGCCGACATCGCGCCCCCGGCCGGTGTCGAGGTGCACAACCCGGACCTGGTCCTCGCCACGCTCAACGGCAAGGGCAAGCTGGAGATGGAGCTGACCGTCGAGCGCGGTCGCGGCTACGTCTCCGCCGTCCAGAACAAGCAGCTGGGCCAGGAGATCGGTCGCATCCCGATCGACTCCATCTACAGCCCGGTCCTCAAGGTCACCTACAAGGTCGAGGCGACCCGAGTCGAGCAGCGCACCGACTTCGACAAGCTGATCGTCGACGTCGAGACCAAGCAGGCCATGCGCCCGCGCGACGCCATGGCGTCCGCCGGCAAGACCCTGGTCGAGCTGTTCGGTCTGGCCCGCGAGCTCAACATCGACGCCGAGGGCATCGACATGGGCCCCTCGCCGACGGACGCGGCCCTGGCCGCCGATCTGGCGCTGCCGATCGAGGAGCTCGAGCTCACGGTCCGCTCGTACAACTGCCTCAAGCGCGAGGGCATCCACTCCGTGGGTGAGCTCGTGGCGCGTTCCGAGGCCGACCTGCTCGACATCCGCAACTTCGGTGCGAAGTCGATCGACGAGGTCAAGGCGAAGCTGGCCGGCATGGGCCTGGCCCTCAAGGACAGCCCGCCCGGATTCGACCCGACCGCCGCCGCCGACGCCTTCGGCGCCGACGACGACGCGGACGCCGGTTTCGTCGAGACCGAGCAGTACTAAGCACCACCAGAACTTTCCCGCGGCGTCCGCCTCGGGGGAACTGACACCGGTACCTGACACGGCCGGTGCAGATATGAAGGAGTAACACCATGCCGCGTCCCGCAAAGGGTGCCCGCCTGGGCGGCAGCGCCGCGCACGAGAAGCACCTCCTCGCGAACCTCGCGAAGGCGCTCTTCGAGCACGGCCGCATCACCACCACCGAGGCCAAGGCCCGTCGCCTGCGTCCCTACGCCGAGCGTCTGGTCACCAAGGCCAAGAAGGGCGACATCCACAACCGTCGCCTGGTGCTGCAGACGATCACGGACAAGAGCATCGTGCACACGCTGTTCACCGAGATCGCCCCGCGCTACGAGAACCGCCCCGGTGGTTACACGCGCATCACCAAGATCGGCAACCGTCGTGGCGACAACGCCCCGATGGCGGTCATCGAGCTGGTCGAGGCCCTGACCGTCGCCCAGCAGGCCACCGGTGAGGCCGAGGCCGCCACCAAGCGTGCCGCGAAGGACGCCGAGGCCGTGGCCGAGGCTCCCGCCGCCGAGGCCGAGGAGACCAAGGAGGCCTGATCCCGCTACGGGATCGAGCTTGCTTGATCGGCTCTGAACGGGCCCGCCCCCTGCCGGGGCGGGCCCGTTCTGCGTTTTTTTCGCGGTTCTGCGCTTCTGAGAGGATCGGTCACGTGAGTGACGAGGTGGAGCCCGGGCACGTCCGGGTACGGCTGGACCTGAGCTACGACGGCAAGGACTTCTCCGGCTGGGCGAAGCAGCGCACGCTGCGGACCGTGCAGGGAGAGCTGGAGAGCGCCCTGCGGACCGTGCTGCGGCTCAAGGAGCCGGTCGAGCTGACCGTCGCCGGGCGGACGGACGCCGGGGTGCACGCCCGTGGTCAGGTCGCCCAATTCGATCTGGCCGAGGAAGTGTGGGCCGAGCACCAGGACAAGCTGCTGCGCCGCCTCGCGGGGCGGCTGCCGCACGACGTACGGGTGTGGAAGGCCGAGCGGGCCCCGGAGGGCTTCAACGCGAGGTTCTCGGCCATCTGGCGCCGCTACGCCTACCGGGTGGGCGACCACCAGGCCGGGGTGGACCCGCTGCGCCGCGGGCACGTCCTGTGGCACCAGTGGCCGCTGGACGTGGACGCCATGAACGAGGCCTCCGCCGCGCTGCTCGGCGAGCACGACTTCGCCGCGTACTGCAAGAAGCGCGAGGGCGCCACGACCATCCGTACGCTCCAGCAGCTCGGCTGGGAGCGCGCCGAAGACGGCATCGTCACCGCGACGGTGCGCGCCGACGCCTTCTGCCACAACATGGTCCGCTCGCTGGTGGGCGCGCTGCTGCACGTCGGCGACGGGCACCGGCCGGTCGACTGGCCCGCGGCGGTCCTCAAGGCCGGCGTACGGGACTCCTCGGTGCACGTCGTCAAGCCGCACGGGCTGACGCTGGAGGAGGTCGGCTACCCGGCCGACGAACTGCTGGCGGCCCGCAGCAAGGAGGCGCGCAACCTGCGCACCCTGCCGGGCGCCGGCTGCTGCTGAGCCGTACCGGACGCCCGTCGGCTAATCCGTTTGGGCGGATCGGCGCCCGGCCTGGACAATGCGCGGCATGGGACATCTAGAAGCCAGCCACCTGGAGTACTACCTTCCCGACGGGCGGGTGCTGCTCCCCGACGTCTCCTTCCGGGTGGGGGAGGGGTCGGTCGTCGCCCTGGTCGGGGCGAACGGGGCCGGCAAGACCACCTTGCTGAAGCTGATCTCGGGCGACCTCCAGCCGCACGGCGGCGCGGTCACCGTCAGCGGCGGCCTCGGCGTGATGTCCCAGTTCGTGGGCTCGGTGCGGGACGAGACGACCGTACGGGACCTGCTGGTATCGGTGGCGCAGCCGCGGATCCGGGAGGCGGCGAAGGCCGTCGACCGGGCCGAGCAGCTGATCCTGACCGTGGACGACGAAGCCGCCCAGATGGCCTACGCGCAGGCGCTGAGCGACTGGGCGGACGTCCAGGGGTACGAGGCGGAGACCCTGTGGGACGTCTGTACGACGGCCGCGCTGGGGGTCCCGTACGACAAGGCGCAGTTCCGCGAGGTGCGCACGCTGTCCGGCGGTGAGCAGAAGCGGCTGGTGCTGGAGGCACTGCTGCGCGGGCCGGACGAGGTGCTGCTGCTCGACGAGCCGGACAACTACCTCGACGTCCCCGGCAAGCGGTGGCTGGAGGAGCAGCTGCGGGCCACCCGCAAGACGGTCCTCTTCGTCAGCCACGACCGGGAGCTGCTCACCCAGGCGGCCGGGAAGATCATCAGCCTGGAGGCGAGCCCGACCGGCTCGGACGTCTGGGTGCACGGCGCCGGGTTCGGCACCTACCACGAGGCCCGCAAGGAGCGCTTCGCGCGCTTCGAGGAGCTCAAGCGGCGGTGGGACGAGGAGCACGCCCGGCTGAAGGCGCTGGTGCTGCGGCTGCGCAACCAGGCCGCTTCCAGCCCCGACATGGCCTCCCGCTACCGGGCGATGCAGACCCGCTTCCAGAAGTTCGAGGAGGCCGGCCCGCCGCCGGAGCCGCCGCGCGAGCAGGACATCCGGATGCGCCTCAAGGGCGGCCGGACCGGCGTGCGCGCGCTGACCGTGGAGAACCTGGAGCTGACCGGGCTGATGAAGCCGTTCTCCCTGGAGGTGTTCTACGGGGAGCGGGTCGCGGTGCTCGGCTCGAACGGTTCCGGCAAGTCGCACTTCCTGCGGTTGCTGGCGGGCGAGGACGTCGAGCACACCGGTACCTGGAAGCTGGGCGCGCGGGTGCTCCCGGGACACTTCGCGCAGACCCACGCGCACCCGGAGCTGTTCGGCCGCACCCTCGTCGACATCCTGTGGACGGAGGCGGCCAAGCCGCTCGGCGCGGCGATGGGCGCCCTGCGCCGCTACGAGCTGGAGCGCCAGGGCGACCAGCCGTTCGAGAAGCTGTCGGGCGGCCAACAGGCGCGGTTCCAGATCCTGCTGCTGGAGCTGGCCGGCACCACGGCGCTGCTGCTGGACGAGCCGACGGACAACCTCGACCTGGAGTCGGCGGAGGCCCTCCAGGACGGCCTGGAGGCGTACGACGGCACTGTGCTCTGCGTCACGCACGACCGCTGGTTCGCGCGCACATTTGACCGTTACTTGGTCTTCGGTTCGGACGGTGTTGTACGAGAGACTCGGGAACCTGTCTGGGACGAACGTAGGGTCGAGCGCGAGCGCTAGGGGGAGACCGCCCCCGAGCGGTGATCGGGAGGCGTTGTGCGGCTGCGGCCTGGCACCTTGCTCAGGGGATGGGAAACCGTACGGGATCCCGCGTTCGGGCACCGGCTGGTGGTCTGGCTGCTGCGGCCGGCGTCGGGGCCCTGGCACGCGGTGGCGCTGGCCGTGGTGCTCGGCATCGCGGTGTCCACCAGCCTGCGGGAGAACTGGGGCTCGGACAACGCCTTCGTGGTCAAGGCGGCCGAGACGCTGCTGGCGGGCGGGTCCCCGTACGAGGACAAGCGGTTCCTCTACCTCCCGAGCGCCGTGATCATGGCCGTCCCCGAGGCGCTGTTGCCGCAGCCGGTGCTGCGCTGGGTGCTCCCGCCCGCGATGTCCGTCCTGCTGGCGGTCGGCTGGTGGGCCGCGCTGCGGCTGTTCTCGGTGCCGCCGCGCTCCCGCTTCGCGGTCGGCGGGTTCGCCGCGCTGGCCCTGGCCTACAAGCCGTACGTGAACCTCGTGCTGATCGGCAACTGGACCGCCATCTCGGCGGCCGCGCTGCCCGTGGCGCTGCTGCTCGCGCGGCGTCGGTCCTGGCCGGCGGCGGGGCTGGTGGTGGGGCTGGCCATCGCCTGCAAGCCCATGCTGGTGCCGATCGGGCTGCTCTTCGTGCTGGCCCGGCAGTGGCGGGGGCTGGCCGTTGCCGTGCTGGTGCCGCTCGGCGTCTCGCTGCTCGGGGCGCTGATGATGCCGAGCCCGACGCTGTTCGTCACCAAGACGCTGCCGTTCCTGCTCCACGGGCAGGACGCGTACGCGCTGCCCTGGGACGCCTCGCCGATCGCGGTGCTGCCGCGGCTGGGGTTGCCGGAGCCGGTCGCGGTGCTGCTGACGGGGGCAGGGGCGCTGGGCGGGCTGGTCGCGGCGTGGCGGCGGTGGCGGCGTACGGACGGTCCGGGGGACGCGGACGGGGGAGAGCTGCGGCTCGCGGAGACGGCCTGCATGGTGATGCTCGCCGCATTCCTGGTGTCGCGGCCGTCCTTCGACCACTACCTGCTGGTGGTGCTTCCGCTGCTGCTGGCCTCGGCGGTGCGGCCGGGCTCGATGCCCCGCTCGCCCTGGTTCTGGCTGGCCCTGACGCCCCAGGTGGCGCTGGTGCCGTGGCCCACCGAGCTGGCCCACAAGCGGCGCGCGTTCAAGGACTGCGTCACCCTGTGCGGGCTCGCGATCATGCTGGCGGGTCGAGCGCTGCGCTCCGTACGGGTTACTCTGGATCCAGTAACAACTGCGGGGTCCCTACCCAGGACCGAACCGGAGTGCGCCGCGACGCCAGCAGAATCGGCATCGCGGACCGCGTTTTGACCCGTACGGGTCCTCTTGGGTACTCTGCTGGTTTGTTATGCGTATTGGCTTGCTCATTCTCACGTGAAAGGGCCTTACGCCGGTCCACCGGGCCGATGACCAGCGGTTCACACGGGTTGCGTCCCCGTAGTGGACCAGGGCTGTCGTGATCGTCCGTGGTGACCCTTGTCAGGACCCTTCCCCGTGGGCTCACGCCCTGGGGATGACCCACCACTGAAGAAGCGAAGGCATACGCGTGCGTACGTTCAGCCCCAAGCCCGGCGACATCTCGCGCCAGTGGCTCGTCATTGACGCCCAGGACGTTGTCCTCGGCCGTCTGGCGACCCAGGCCGCTGCCCTCCTGCGGGGCAAGCACAAGCCGACTTACGCCCCCCACATGGACATGGGCGACTTCGTCATCATCGTCAACGCCGACAAGGTTCACCTGTCCGGCAACAAGGCGTCCCAGAAGATGGCGTACCGCCACTCCGGCTTCCCGGGTGGTCTGCGTTCCGTCCGTTACGACGACCTCCTGGCGAACAACCCGGAGAAGGCCGTCGAGAAGGCCGTCAAGGGCATGCTCCCCAAGAACACCCTGGGCCGTCAGATGCTCTCGAAGCTGAAGGTCTACTCGGGCGACCAGCACCCCCACGCTGCCCAGCAGCCGGTGCCGTTCGAGATCACCCAGGTCGCGCAGTAGTTCCGGCCACCCCCTAAGACGTAGAAAATTCTGAGGAGCATCGTGGCCGAGACCACCGCCGAGACGACCCCCGTCGAAGAGTTCGAGGGCAACGTCGAGGAGTACACCAGCGAGTCCGAGGTCGTCGTCGAGGGCGACTACACCTCCGAGTCCCTTGCCGGTCGCTTCGGCGACCCCCAGCCGGCCGCCGGTCTGGGTCGTCGCAAGAACGCCATCGCCCGCGTCCGGATCGTTCCGGGCACCGGCAAGTGGAAGATCAACGGTCGCACCCTTGAGGACTACTTCCCCAACAAGGTGCACCAGCAGGAAGTCAACGAGCCGTTCAAGCTCCTTGAGCTCGACAACCGCTACGACGTCATCGCCCGCATCGCGGGTGGCGGCGTCTCCGGCCAGGCCGGCGCCCTGCGCCTCGGTGTGGCCCGTGCGCTGAACGAGGCGGACGTCGACAACAACCGCCCGGCGCTGAAGAAGGCCGGCTTCCTCTCCCGCGACGACCGTGCGGTCGAGCGCAAGAAGGCCGGTCTCAAGAAGGCCCGTAAGGCTCCGCAGTACAGCAAGCGTTAATCTGCGCCTGCTGTTCTGCAACGAAACCGCCCCGGCAGCACTCTCTGTGCTGCCGGGGCGGTTCGTTTACCGCCACAAGCGGCACATACCTGTCACACAGCGGCACTAAACGAAGCGTGAACTCGGGAGGACAACAGTGGGACGACTCTTCGGGACGGACGGTGTACGAGGCGTTGCCAACGCGGATCTGACGGCCGAGCTCGCGCTCGGTCTCTCCGTGGCGGCCGCGCACGTACTGGCCGAGGCGGGCACCTTCGCCGGTCACCGGGCCACCGCCGTGGTCGGCCGTGATCCCCGCGCGTCCGGCGAGTTCCTGGAGGCCGCGGTCGTCGCGGGCCTCGCGAGCGCGGGCGTGGACGTCCTGCGCGTCGGTGTGCTGCCCACCCCGGCGGTGGCGTATCTCACCGGTGCGCTGGGCGCCGACCTCGGCGTGATGCTCTCCGCCAGCCACAACGCGATGCCCGACAACGGCATCAAGTTCTTCGCGCGCGGCGGCCACAAGCTCGCCGACGAGCTGGAGGACCGGATCGAGTCCGTCTACGAGGAGCACCGCACCGGCGCCCCCTGGGACCGTCCCACCGGCGCCGGCGTCGGCCGGATCTCGGACTACACCGAGGGCTTCGAGAAGTACGTCGCCCACCTGATCGGGGTGCTCCCCAACCGCCTCGAAGGCCTCAAGGTCGTCCTGGACGAGGCCCACGGCGCGGCCGCGTACGTCTCCCCGGAGGCCTTCGCCCGGGCCGGCGCGGAGATCATCACGATCGGTGCCGAGCCCGACGGCCTGAACATCAACGACGGCTGCGGCTCCACCCACCTCGGTCTGCTGAAGCGGGCCGTGGTCGAGCACGGGGCCGACTTCGGCATCGCGCACGACGGTGACGCCGACCGCTGCCTGGCCGTGGACGCCTCGGGCGCGGAGGTCGACGGGGACCAGATCCTCGCGGTGCTGGCGCTGGCCATGCGCGAGGCCGGGCAGCTGCGCGAGAACACCGTGGTCGGCACCGTCATGTCGAACCTGGGCTTCAAGCTGGCCATGGAGGCCGAGGGCATCCAGGTCGTGCAGACCGGCGTCGGCGACCGCTACGTGCTGGAGTCGATGAAGGAGCACGGCTACGCGCTGGGCGGCGAGCAGTCCGGCCACGTGATCATCCTCGACCACGCGACGACCGGTGACGGCACCCTGACCGGGCTGTTGCTGGCGGCCCGGATCGCGGCCACCGGGCGGTCGCTGGCGGAGCTGGCGGGCGTGATGCAGCGGCTGCCGCAGGTGCTGATCAACGTGCCCGACGTGGACAGGTCCCGCGTCGGGACCTCCGGCGAGCTGGCCGCGGCGGTGGGCGAGGCCGAGCGCGAGCTGGGCGCCACCGGACGGGTGCTGCTGCGTCCCTCCGGTACGGAGCCGCTCGTACGGGTGATGGTGGAGGCCGCCGACATCGAGCAGGCCCGCGCGGTCGCGGGACGCCTGGCGGACGTCGTGAAGTCGGCGCTCGGATAGGTCCTCGGCGCCGCCGGAGCCCCGTCGCCCCCGCCCGGGGCGGCGGGGCTCAGGCCGTTCCGGGCGGGGTGCGGCTCCAGCGGCCGCGCGCGGTGCGCCACAGCAGCTTCTGCGCGTACAGGGTCAGGGTGCCGGCCAGCATGATCCCGCCCAGGTTCAGCAGCAGCTGCTCCGCCGAGCCCCACATCTGGCCCACCTCGCCGTAGCTGAGGGCCACGGCGGCGTTGGCGGCCGCCGGGACGGTGGTCACCGAGATCGCCACGCCGACCAGCGCGCCCGACTTCGCGGAGGTCAGGGACAGCACGCCGGCCACCCCGGCGAGCAGGGCGACCGTGAAGGAGAACGAGTCCGGCTGCCAGATGAAGCTGGTGTTCGGGCGCGGGTTCTCCAGCATCGAGCGCTGGAACAGGCCCAGCGCGTTCATCGCCAGGCTGAACAGGGTCGTCGCCGCCATCGCGGCGGCGAAACCCGCCAGCAGGGCCACCAGGGAGCGCGCGGCGGCCTTGGGGGCCCACCGGACCAGGCTGGTGCAGACACCGGCGAGCGGGCCGAACTCGGGGCCGACGGCCATCGCGCCCACGATCAGGATGGCGTTGTCCAGGACCACGCCGCAGGCGGCGATCAGCGTCGCGACGATCATGAACGCGGTGTAGGTGACGGTGAGGGTCGACTCCTCCTGGGTCGCCTCCGTTAGCTGCTCCCACAGCACCGCGTCGGCGGCCTCGCCGGGCGCCTCCTCCTCGGCTTCGGCGGCGCTCTCGGACAGGGTGAGGTCGATGTTCTCGACGGCGATCGAGCCGTCCTTGTCGATGCCCAGTCGCCGCAGCCCGTGCAGCAGCTCGTCGCCCGCCTCGCGGGCGACGTCACACATCACGACGTCACCCGCTGGGACCAGGGCCGCGCCGGTCAGCACCACCAGATGGGTGGTGCCGACGGTCCCTTCGACGAGGCGGAGCACGGCGTGCGTCCGGTCGGGCGGGGTGATCATCCGCAGGTGCAGCATGCCCGAACAGTAGCTTTCAAAGTTTGCGCAGGCTGAGCTTCTGCACCTTGTGGTCCGGGCCCTTGCGCACGACGAGGGTGGCCCGGCCGCGGGTCGGGGCCACGTTCTCGATCAGGTTGGGCCTGTTGATGGTCCGCCACATCGTCTGCGCGTACTCCAGGGCCTCCTCCTCGGAGACCTGCGTGTACTTGCGGAAGTAGGAGAAAGGATTCTGGAAGGCGGTCTCGCGCAGCTTCCGGAACCGGTTCAGGTACCAGCGCTCGATGTCCTCGGGGCGCGCGTCCACGTAGACGCTGAAGTCGAAGTAGTCGGCCAGGCCCACCCTGGTCCGGCCGTCCTTGCCGGGCAGGGCCGGCTGGAGGACGTTGAGCCCCTCGACGATGAGGATGTCCGGGCGGCGGACGACGAGCTGCTCGCCGGGGACGATGTCGTAGATCAAGTGGGAGTAGACCGGGGCCGTGACCTCGTCCTTGCCCGCCTTGATGTCGGCGACGAAGCGGGTGAGCGCGCGGCGGTCGTACGACTCCGGGAAGCCCTTGCGGGCGGTCAGGCCGCGGCGCTGGAGTTCCTTCATCGGGTACAGGAACCCGTCCGTGGTGACCCGCTCGACGCGCGGGTGCTCCGGCCAGCGGGCGAGCAGGGCCTGGAGCAGCCGGGCCACGGTGGACTTGCCGACGGCGACGGAGCCGGCGACCCCTATGACGAAGGGGGTCCCCTGCTGGGCGCCGTGGCCGTTGCCGGCATCGCCGAGGAAGGTGTTGAGGGTGCCGCGGAGGTTGCTGGTGGCGCCGACGTAGAGGTTCAGCAGGCGGGACAGCGGGAGGTAGACGTCGCGGACCTCGTCGAGGTCGATGACGTCGCCCAGGCCGCGGAGCCGTTCGACCTCCTCGGCGGTGAGCGGGAGCGGAGTGCGCTCGCGCAGGGCGCTCCACTCGGCCCGGGTGAGGTCGACGTAGGGAGAGGGCTCGGGGGGCCGGCGGTGGCCGGCGCGCTCCGTTGCGCGGCCCGGCGTGCTTCGTGGCGGCGAAGTGATCACAGAGCCATTGTCGGGGCTCGCGCTCGCTTATGGGTGGTGTGGTCGGTCACGTGGCGGAGCGGGCCGGGCAGGGCCGTGGCATGGCCGGATATCGATTGGAGTGTCGTGTCGGTCTCGCGCCGATCACGATTGGCGACGGTGTGTGAAAACCGGATCGTCCGAGCGGGCTCCTCCCCGTACATTGCTGATCGCCGCAGCTCCGGCGCGCGCCCCCGACCGAGGGCGCTGCGCGGGGCTGCCTTGGGTGTTTCTTGTTCCGGGGGAGATCTTTCGTGCGTACCGCGTTCGTCCGTCGTGCCGTCCTGACCGCTTCGGCGGTGTCCTTGGGCCTGTTGGTCACCGCCTGCGGGTCGGGCGGGGCGGGCGCCGCGAAGGCCGACTTCAAGGCCGGGTCCCAGCCGTCGGCCACCGCTTCGGGCGAGGCCCCGGCGGGCCCCAGGGGGAAGACCGCGGCCGAGCTGGGCACGCTGCTGGTCACCCAGGCGGACCTGCCGGACCACCGGCTGGAGCCGGTGCAGGACGGCGCGGTGCAGAACGACCCGATCGAGACCGACAAGGCGCCCTGCAAGCCGCTGGCCCAGGCCGAGAGCATGCAGCCGATCGGCACCTCCGCCGGAGTCGCCCGGGTCGTCGCCAGCGGCAAGCCCCGGCCGGCGGGCGAGGGCGCCGGCGTGGCGGAGAAGCTGGACGCGGCCATGGGCGCCCTCAAGGTGACGGCGGCCACGTCGGTCGCGCTGGTGTCCTACGACGGCAAGGGCGCCGAGGGGGCCTTCGCCGCCGTCAACGACGGGGTCCGGGCCTGCGCGGGCGGCTACTCGGTGTCGCAGGCGGGGGAGAAGACGGACATCGAGAGCGTCAGGGCCGACACGGCGCTCTCCGGCGGCGACGAGGTGGTCTCCTTCGTCACCGTGATGGACCTGGGGGACGGCGACAAGAACGTGACGCGCGTGGTCGTCCTGCGCAAGGGCAACACCCTCGCGATGTTCACCGCGCTGAGCCTGAGCGGCGAGGCCGAGCAGCCCAAGGCCGTGGTGGACGCGCAGACGAAGAAGCTCTGACCGGCTGACTCGCCCTCAGGCCGGCGTCAACCCCGCTCCGGCGCATTCGCCGGGGCGGGGTCTTCGTCCGGTTCACGTACCGGGCAGGAGGCCGGCCACGGCGTACCCTGCGCCCTATGTGCGGAATTGTGGGTTACGTGGGAGCGCAGTCGGCGCTCGATGTGGTCATCGCCGGACTCAAGCGGCTGGAGTACCGCGGCTACGACTCGGCCGGTGTGGCCGTGCTCGCGGACGGGGGACTGGAGGCGGTCAAGAAGGCCGGCAAGCTGGTCAACCTGGAGAAGGAACTGGTCGGGCATCCGCTGCCGGCCGGGTCCACGGGCCTGGGGCACACCCGGTGGGCGACCCACGGCGGGCCCACCGACGTCAACGCCCATCCGCACCTCGACAATTCGGGGCGCGTGGCGGTCGTGCACAACGGGATCATCGAGAACTTCGCCGCGCTGCGGACCGAGCTGGCCGAGCGCGGGCACAAGCTGGAGTCCGAGACGGACACCGAGGTCGTGGCGCACCTGCTCGCCGAGCAGTTCGACGCCGGGTCAGGCGACCTGGCGGAGGCCATGCGACGGGTCTGCCGGCGGCTGGAGGGCGCTTTCACGCTGGTCGCGGTGCACGCCGACGCGCCGGACGTGGTGGTCGGGGCGCGCCGGAACTCCCCCCTGGTGGTGGGCGTTGGAGAGGGTGAGAACTTCCTCGCCTCGGACGTGGCCGCGTTCATCGCCCACACCCGGTCCGCGATCGAGCTGGGGCAGGACCAGGTCGTCGAGCTCCGCCGCGAAGGGGTCTCGGTGACCAACTTCGACGGTTCGGCCGCGACGGTGCGGGCGTACCACGTGGACTGGGACGCCTCGGCGGCCGAGAAGGGGGGGTATGACTACTTCATGCTCAAGGAGATCGCCGAGCAGCCGAAGGCTGTCGCCGACACCCTCCTGGGCAGGATCGACGCGAGCGGCCTGCTGACCCTGGACGAGGTGCGCATCCCGGCCTCCGTGCTCCGCGAGGTCGACAAGGTCGTGATCGTGGCGTGCGGTACGGCGTACCACGCGGGCATGATCGCGAAGCTGGCCATCGAGCACTGGACCCGCATCCCGTGCGAGACGGAATTGGCCAGCGAGTTCCGCTACCGCGACCCGATCCTGGACCAGCGGACGCTGGTGATCGCGATCTCGCAGTCCGGCGAGACCATGGACACCCTGATGGCGCTGCGGCACGCGCGCGAGCAGGGCGCCAAGGTGCTGGCCGTCTGCAATACGAACGGGTCGACGATCCCCCGCGAATCGGACGCCGTGCTGTACACGCACGCCGGTCCGGAGGTGGCCGTCGCCTCCACCAAGGCGTTCCTGACGCAGCTGGTGGCCTGCTATCTGGTCGCGCTGTACCTCGGGCAGGTGCGGGGTACGAAGTGGGGTGACGAGATCCGCGCGGTGATCCGGGAGCTGTCGGACATCGCCGCGGCCGTGGACCGGGTGCTGGAGACGATGGAACCGGTACGGGCGCTGGCGCGTTCGCTGGCCGACAAGAACACCGTGCTGTTCCTCGGCCGCCACGTCGGGTACCCGGTGGCGCTGGAGGGCGCGCTCAAGCTCAAGGAGCTGGCGTACATGCACGCCGAGGGCTTCGCGGCGGGCGAGCTCAAGCACGGGCCGATCGCGCTGATCGAGGAGGACCTGCCGGTGGTGGTCGTGGTGCCGTCGCCGCGCGGGCGTTCGGTGCTGCACGACAAGATCGTGTCGAACATCCAGGAGATCCGGGCCCGCGGGGCGCGCACGATCGTGATCGCGGAGGAGGGCGACGAGGCGGTGGTCCCATACGCGGACCACCTGATCCGCATCCCCGCCACGCCGACGCTCTTGCAGCCGCTGGTGGCGGCGGTGCCGTTGCAGGTGTTCGCGTGCGAGCTGGCGACCGCGCGGGGGAACGAGGTGGACCAGCCGCGTAACCTCGCCAAATCGGTCACGGTGGAATAGGGGCATGGTGTTGTGATTATCGGTGTGGGCATTGACGTTGCCGAGATCGAGCGGTTCGGCGCCGCCCTGGAGCGGACGCCGCACCTGGCGCAACGGCTCTTCGTCGACGCCGAGTTGACCCTGCCGAGCGGCGAGCGGCGCGGGACCGCCTCGCTCGCCGCCCGGTTCGCGGCCAAGGAGGCGCTCGCCAAGGCGCTCGGCGCGCCCGGCGGGATGCTGTGGACCGACGCCGAGGTGTACGTCGAGGAGACCGGGCAGCCGCGGGTGCGGGTGTCCGGGACAGTGGAGGCGCGGGCGCTGGCGCTCGGGGTCAAGTCGTGGCACGTCTCGCTGAGCCACGACGCGGGCGTGGCCTCCGCCGTGGTCATCGCCGAGGGATAGACCGCGCCGGTCGGTCCGGTGGACCCGGTGGTCCGGGCGGCCTTTTCGGGCAGGGTGGTGGAATGCGTACTGCTTACAGCGTGGAGACCGTACGGGCCGCCGAGCGCGAGCTGATGGCGCGGCTGCCGGAGGGCACCTTGATGCGGCGGGCGGCGGCCGGGCTGGCCGCCGTGTGCGCCGGGCTGCTGGGAAGGGTGTACGGCGCCCGGATCGTGCTGCTGGTCGGCCCGGGGGACAACGGCGGCGACGCCCTGTACGCGGGCGCGCGGCTGGCCCGGCGCGGCGCGGGGGTGACGGCCGTACCGATGGACCCGGAGCGGATGCACCCGGGCGGGCTGGCCGCCCTGCTGGCCGCGGGCGGCCGGGTGGCCCCGGCCGTGCCCGGGCGCGCGGACCTGGTGGTGGACGGACTGCTCGGCATCGGCGGCCGCGGCGGACTGCGCCCGGCGGCCGCGGGGCTGGTGGAGCGGATCCCGCCGGGCGCGGTGGTGGTGGCCGCGGACCTGCCGAGCGGGGTGGCCGCGGACACGGGCGAGGTGGCGGGAGCGGCGGTACGGGCCGACGTCACGGTGACGTTCGGGGCGTACAAGCCGGGGCTGCTGATCGACCCGGGGGCCTCGCGGGCCGGTGCGGTGCGGCTGGTGGACATCGGCCTCGCCCTCCCGGCGCCGGACGCGCAGGCGTTGCAGCACGCCGACGTGGCGGAACTGCTGCCGGAGCCGGGCGCGGCCAGCGACAAGTACCGCCGGGGCGTGGTCGGCATCGTCGCCGGGTCGGCCCGCTACCTGGGAGCGGCGGTGCTGGCCGTCGCGGGCGCACTGCGCGGCGGCGCGGGCGCGGTGCGGTACGTGGGCCCGGCGGCGGTCGGGGAGGCGGTGCTGGCCAGGTACCCGGAGACGCTGATCGGGCGGGGCCGGGTACAGGCCTGGGTGGTCGGGCCGGGGCTGGGCGACGAGCGGGGCGCGGAGGTACTGGCGGACCCGGTGCCGGTGCTGGTGGACGCCGACGGGCTGCGCGGGCTGGACCCGGCGGCGCTGCGGGCCCGGACGGCGCCGACGTTGCTGACCCCGCACGCGGGCGAGGCGGCGGCGCTGCTGGGCGTCCGGCGGGAGGAAGTGGAGGCGGGCCGGCTGGCCGCGGTACGGGCGCTGGCCGAGCGGTACGGGGCGACGGTGCTGCTCAAGGGCTCGACGACGCTGGTCTGCGACGGCGGGGTGGTCCGGGTCAACCCGACCGGGACCCCGTGGCTGGCCACCGCGGGCAGCGGTGACGTGTTGTCCGGGCTGGCGGGCTCCCTGCTGGCGGCGGGACTGTCCGCGCCGGACGCCGCTTCGGTGGCGGCGTACCTGCACGGCCTGGCGGCGCGCCGCGCCGCCTCGGGCGCCCCGCTGCTGGCCCACGAGGTCGCCGAGGCCCTCCCGGGCGCCTGGCGCGACGTCCGCGTTCCCTGACCGGCCGGCCCCCCGGGGCACGGCCCGCCGAGGGTGTGGTGGCGGTTCTGAGAGACTGTGCCCGATGAACGAGACACCGACGCGCGCGTACGCCGAGATCGACCTAGCCGCCGTGCGGTCCAACGTGCGCGCGCTGCGCGAGCGGGCGCCCCGGGCCGAGCTCATGGCCGTCGTCAAGTCGGACGCCTACGGGCACGGGGCGGTCCCCTGTGCCCGCGCCGCCCTGGACGCCGGTGCGACCTGGCTCGGCACCGCGACCCCCGAGGAGGCGCTCGCCCTGCGCGCCGCCGGGATCGGGGCCCGGATCATGTGCTGGCTGTGGACGCCGGGCGGTCCCTGGCGGGAGGCCGTCGAGGCCGACCTGGACGTGTCCGTCAGCGGGATGTGGGCCCTGGACGAGGTACGGGCCGCCGCCCGCGCGGCCGGGCGGGTCGCCCGCGTTCAGCTCAAGGCCGACACCGGCCTCGGCCGGGGCGGCTGCCAGCCCGCCGACTGGGCGGAACTGGTGGGCGCCGCCGTCGCCGCGCAGGCCGAGGGGACCGTCCGCGTCACCGGCGTGTGGTCGCACTTCGCCTGCGCCGACGAGCCCGGCCACCCCTCCATCGCCCTCCAGCTCACCGCCTTCCGCGAGATGCTCGGCTACGCCGAGAAGGAGGGCGTCGAGCCCGAGGTCCGGCACATCGCCAACTCGCCCGCCACGCTCACCCTCCCGGAAAGCCACTTCGACCTCGTGCGCTGCGGCCTGGCCGTCTACGGCGTCTCGCCCGCGCCCGAGTTGGGCACGCCCGAGCAGCTCGGCCTGCGCCCCGCGATGACCCTCAAGGCCTCCGTCGCGCTGGTCAAGACCGTGCCCGCCGGCCACGGAGTCAGCTACGGCCACCACTACGTGACGGAGGGTGAGACCCGGTTGGCCCTCATCCCCGTCGGGTACGCGGACGGCGTTCCGCGCCACGCCTCCGGAACCGGTCCGGTCCTCGTCGGCGGCGCGGTCCGGCGGGTCGCGGGCCGGGTCGCCATGGACCAGTTCGTGGTCGACATCGACGGCGCGGACGTGCGCGCCGGGGATCCGGCGATCCTCTTCGGGCCGGGCGACCTGGGCGAACCCACCGCCGAGGACTGGGCTCTAGCGGCGGGCACCATCGCGTATGAGATCGTCACCCGTATCGGGGGCCGCGTGCCCAGGGTGTACCGCAACGGCTGAGCACGGCTGAGTGAGGACGGCGACCGCGTGAGCGAGAACTGGCGCAAGGCCGGCTGGGCCGGCGCGGCCATCGGTGTCATAGCCGCCGGCGCGGCCGCCGGCGTCGCCGTCGAGCGGATCACCGTGGGCCGCGGCATCCGCCGGAAGGCACGGCTCGCACTCGACGCCGCCGGGGACTACGGGTCCCTGCGCGGAGCGGAGGGCGTCTGCCGCGCCGAGGACGGCACCGAGCTGTACTACGAGGTCGACGAACTGCCCGAGGAACCGGGCCGGCGAGGACGGCTGCGGCGCAAGAAGCCCCCCGCCGCGACCGTCGTCTTCTGCCACGGCTACTGCCTCGGCCAGGACTCCTGGCACTTCCAGCGCGCCGCCCTGCGCGGCATCGTCCGCTCCGTCTACTGGGACCAGCGCAGCCACGGCCGCAGCATGCGCGGCCTCGCCCAGGCCGACGGCGAGCCGGTCACCATCGAGCAGCTCGGCCGCGACCTCAAAGCGGTGATCGACGCCACCACCCCCGAGGGCCCGCTGGTACTGGTCGGCCACTCCATGGGCGGGATGACCCTCATGGCGCTGGCCGAGCAGTTCCCGGAACTGGTACGGGAGCGCGTGCTCGGGGTGGCCCTGGTCGGCACCTCCAGCGGGCGCCTGGACGAGGTCACGTACGGGCTCCCGGCCGTCGGGATGGGCGCCGTACGCCGGCTCCTCCCCGGGGTGCTCAGGGTGCTCGGCTCGCAGGTGGAACTCGTCGAGCGGGGCCGCCGGGCCACCGCCGACCTCTTCGCGGGCATGATCAAGCAGTACTCGTTCGGCTCCAGGGAAGTCGACCCGGGCGTCGCCCGCTTCGCCGAGCGGCTGATCGAGGCGACCCCCATCGACGTGGTCGCCGAGTTCTACCCGGCCTTCCAGGTCCACGACAAGAGCGTCGCGCTCCAGCGGTTCACGGACATCCCGGTCACCGTCATCGCGGGGGACCGCGACATGATCACGCCGCCCGAGCACAGCGCCGCCATCAAGGACGTGCTGCCGGCCGCCGAGCTGACGGTCCTGGAGAACACCGGGCACCTGATGATGCTGGAGCGCCCGGACGCCGTGACCGCGCTGCTGACCGGCCTGCTGGCGCGCACCGGCGCCGTGCCGGCGGCGGAGGCCGGGGACGCGCCCGGCGCGGTATCCGCCGGGGGGTCCGGAGCGACTAACGTTGGCGCGCATGGAAGAAGTACCGCGAGAAGCGCCGCGCAGCCCGGCTCCTGAGGCCGCCGCGCCCGGGACGGCCGAAGGCGCCGTCGCCGAGACCCTGATCACCGTCGACTCGCCCGACTCCATGCGCGAGCTGGGCCGTCGGATCGCCGGCCTGCTGCGGCCCGGCGACCTCGTCCTGCTGACCGGCGAGCTCGGCGCGGGCAAGACCACCCTGACGCGCGGTCTCGGCGAGGGCCTCGGCGTGCGCGGGGCCGTCACCTCCCCGACCTTCGTGATCGCCCGCGTGCACCCGCCGTTGGGTGAGGGGCCGGCGCTGGTGCACGTGGACGCGTACCGGCTCGGCGGCGGGCTGGAGGAGATGGAGGACCTGGACCTCGACGTCTCGCTGCCCGAGTCCGTGGTCGTCGTCGAGTGGGGCGACGGCAAGGTGGAGGAACTCTCCGAGGACCGGCTGCATGTGGTGATCGCGCGCGCGGTCGGCCACGAGGAGGTCCTCGACGACGTTCGGGAGGTCTCGGTGCGCGGGCTCGGGGCCCGCTGGACCGGTGCGGCCGAGGACCTGGCCGGGCTGGCGGAGCGGGTTGCGCGGTAGCGGGCCGCCACCCCGGGCCGGAACGTCCCGACACCGCGTCGGGAAAACGTTGCGCGAGTGCCGATGCTCGTGGTGACATGGTACCGAGCGCTGGTTAGGTGTACCTAAGTACGGCGCCCCGGGCCGGTCCAGGAGGCAGCCATGTCGGCAGCAGGAGCAGCACGCGCAGCAGCGGGAGCGGGGCGCGCGCAGGGCGCGGGCGTGTCCATGGGGGCGCTGCTGGCCTCCTGCGCGGCCGCCACCGCCGTGTCGACGCCGCCCGCCCGCATCCCCGTACGGCCGCTGCCCGAGGACGGGACCATCGACGCGGAACAGGCCGCTCCGGAGTCCGAAGCGGCCTGACGTCCCGTACGGCATACGCCCGTACGGGTGAAGCGTGCGGCGGGTCAGGGGACGACGACGACCTTCGTGTTGATCGTCGCGAAGGCCCACATCGCGTCGCCGTCGGCCCGCGACATACGGATGCCGCCGGTCTTCTTCGTCTGGTCCGGCTCCGGTACCGAGCCGTCGACGCGCGCGCTGAAGCCGATCGCGATGCCGTCGGTGGTGGCGAACCGTACGACGTGCTCGATCGGCACCCCGTCCGAGCCGGTGACCGTGCCCGAGCGCGAGGCCACCGGGTAGCTGCCCGGCACCGGGTGGACCGTGCTCGGCATGACCGCGAAGGACTTCACCGGCTGCCCGTCCTCGCCGACCAGCCACACCCGCTTGCCGGACACCGAGTACACGACGCGCACCCCGGTCCCGGAGTCGGCCGGCACCGCGGCCGGGTCCTGCTTGGCGGGTGCCGGGGCGGGCGCGGGGGCCTGGGGGGCCGCCTTCGCAGGGCGCGCGGGCGCCGTGGCCGAGGCCTGGTAGCCGAGGAAACCGACGGCGACCAGTGCCGCGACGGTGAGCCCGGCCACGATTCCCGAGCTGCTGCGTGCCACCTTGCTCCGCCTTTCCGCGGTCTCTCCGCGTCTTCTTCGTGCCTCTTCGCGCGCCCGCGTGATGACGGCCGGAGCACTGGAATGCCCGGTCGAGTACCGCACTGACTGCCTCGGTCGAAAGGTAGCAGCCGGGGTGGCCCGCGACCGGCCGCAAGGGCCGGGGCCCAAGGAGTCGTAGGCTGTTCGCGTGCTCTTGCTCGCTGTAGATACCGCCACGCCCGCCGTCACCGTCGCCCTGCACGACGGCGAGTCAGTCCTCGCCGAGTCGAACCAGGTCGACGCCCGCCGTCACGGGGAGCTGCTGCTGCCCTCCGTCGACAAGGTGCTCGCCGAGGCCGGGCTCAAGCTCGAAGCCGTCACCGGCATCGTCGTCGGCGTCGGCCCCGGCCCCTACACCGGGCTGCGCGTCGGCCTCGTCACCGCCTCCACCTTCGCCGCCGTCCTCGGCGTCCCGGTGCACGGCCTGTGCACCCTGGACGGCCTGGCCTACGCGGCGGGCGCCGCCGGGATCGAGGGCCCCTTCACCGTGGCCACCGACGCCCGGCGCAAGGAGGTCTACTGGGCCCGGTACGAGGACCCGCGCACGCGCGTCGGCGGCCCCGCCGTGGACCGCCCGGCCGACATCGCCGAGCAGGTCGCCGGGGTGCCCGCCGTCGGACAGGGCGCACTGCTGTACCCGGAGGTCTTCACGGACGCCCGGCAGCCCGAGCACCAGAGCGCCGGCGCCCTCGCCGCCCTGGCGGCGGAACGGCTCGCGGCCGGGGCGCCCTTCGAGAACGCCGACGGCCTGCCTCCGGCGCCGTTGTACCTGCGCCGGCCCGACGCCCAGGTGCCCAAGAACTACAAGGTGGTCACTCCGCAGTGACCGCGGTACTGCGCGAGATGCGCTGGTGGGACATCGGGCCCGTGCTGGAACTGGAACACGAGCTGTTCCCCGGGGACGCCTGGTCCGCCGGCATGTTCTGGTCGGAGCTCGCCCGCGCGCGCGGTCCGCACGCCACCCGCCGCTACGTCGTCGCCGAGATCCCTCCCGGCACCGGCTCCGCCCCGGGTGACGGCGGCCGCATCGTCGGCTACGCCGGGCTGGCCGCCGCCGGGGAACTGGGCGACGTACAGACCATCGCCGCGGCCCGCGACCAGTGGGGAACCGGCCTCGGCGCCCGGCTGCTGGAGGACCTGCTGCGCGCGGCGACCGCCTTCGAGTGCGCCGAGGTGCTGCTGGAGGTGCGGGTGGACAACACCCGCGCGCAGAAGCTCTACGAGCGCTTCGGTTTCGCGCCGATCGGCTTCCGGCGCGGCTACTACCAGCCCGGCAACGTCGACGCGCTCGTGATGCGCCTTTCCGATCCCGCTAGCTCCGTATCCGTAGACGGACCCGTACAAGGTGAGACCCATGGCTGACGAACCGCTCGTCCTCGGCATCGAGACCTCCTGCGACGAGACCGGCGTCGGCGTCGTCCGCGGCACCACCCTGCTGGCCGACGCGATCGCCTCCAGCGTCGACGAGCACGCCCGCTTCGGCGGTGTCGTGCCCGAGGTGGCCTCCCGCGCCCACCTGGAGGCCATGGTCCCGACCATCGACCGCGCCCTCAAGGAAGCCGGCGTCAGCGCCCGCGACCTCGACGGCATCGCCGTCACCGCGGGCCCGGGCCTGGCGGGGGCGCTGCTGGTGGGCGTCTCGGCGGCCAAGGCGTACGCGTACGCGCTGGGCAAGCCGCTGTACGGGGTCAACCACCTGGCCTCGCACATCTGCGTCGACCAGCTGGAGCACGGGCCGCTGCCGGAGCCGACCATGGCGCTGCTGGTGTCGGGCGGGCACTCCTCGCTGCTCCTGGCTCCGGACATCACCAGCGACGTGCGGCCGCTCGGCGCGACCATCGACGACGCGGCCGGCGAGGCCTTCGACAAGATCGCCAGGGTGCTCCAGCTGGGCTTCCCCGGCGGTCCGGTCATCGACCGGCTCGCGCGGGAGGGCGACCCGAAGGCGATCAACTTCCCCCGTGGACTGACGGGGCCGCGCGACGCGGCGTACGACTTCTCCTTCTCCGGCCTCAAGACGGCGGTGGCCCGCTGGATCGAGGCGAAGCGGAACGCGGGCGAGGAGGTACCGGTACGGGACGTGGCGGCGTCCTTCCAGGAGGCCGTGGTGGACGTGCTGACCCGCAAGGCGATCCGGGCCTGCAAGGACGAGGGCGTCGACCACCTGATGATCGGCGGGGGCGTCGCGGCGAATTCCCGGCTGCGGGCGCTGGCCCAGGAGCGGTGCGACGACGCGGGGATCGTCCTGCGCGTGCCGCGGCCCAAGCTGTGCACGGACAACGGCGCGATGGTGGCCGCACTGGGCGCGGAGATGGTCAAGCGGAACCGTCCGGCCTCGGACTGGGACCTGTCGGCGGACTCCTCGCTGCCGGTGACGGACCCGCACGTACCCGGGACGCAGGGCCACGGCCACGGGCATGACCACGACCACGTGCACGAGCTGAGCAAGGACAACCTGTACTCATGAGTACGGTCGCGCTGATGTGGGAGGCCCGGGCGGTGCCCGGCCGCGGCAACGAGCTGCTGGAGTGGGCCCGTTCCCAGGTGCTGGCCCGGGAGCCGGTGCGCCGCGAGGTGCTGCGGGCCCCGCACGACCGGGTGCTGGTGGTCACCTGGTGGGAGGCCGCCGAGGGCGTGGCGGCGGAGCTGCCCGAGCTTCCCGAGCCGGCCGACGACCTGATCACGCGGGCGGTGCACCGCTGGCGGTTCGAGTCGGTGGAGGTCGCCGGCGGCTGAGCGCCGGTCGAGTGACTCTGTATCAGGTCCCGCTATGGTCATGCCCATGCCCCGTCGTGACCTGCCGCCTCCGCCGCCGCCCGCGCACCTGCGGGACTGGCTGGACGAGTCCGCCGTACGCGCCGACCGCGCGCGCTTCCTCCGGGAACTGGGCCGGCGCACCCTCGGCCCGGGCAGGCTGCTGCTGCTCTGGGCGGTGGCAGCCGTCTTCGCACTCGGCTGGACCTTCATCGGCATGGCCCTGATGTCCTTCGAGAGCCAGGAGCCGCTCTCGTACCTCTTCGGGCTCCTCTTCGGCGCGCTCGGCGCGGGCGTGCTGGTCCCCGCCGGGATCTGGTTCGCCAAGGGCGCCGAACGGGACCGGCAGATGCGGCACCTGCTCTGCGCGTGGGCCGACTGCGACCGGGATCCGGCCGCGGACGCCCAGGTACGCGCGCCCTGGCGGAGCCTGACCTGGCTGCTCGCCTCCTTCGCCCTGGGCGCGCTCGGCCTCTGGGTGACCTTCGGGACGGCGGCGGGGGCCCGGCCGGGCGAGGTGACGTACGGCGAGGTCACGTACTTCATGGGCCTCGGCCTGATCCTGTGGATCACCGGCCTGCTCGGCCTCGGCAAGGCCGGCGCGCACTACCGCTGGGCCCTGCGCTCCTTCGGCACCGGCGGCCGCGAGGTGTCCGGCTAGTGCTGTGGGCGGGAAGGTTTGCCGGCCGGGCCGCCGGCGTCCTCAGCGTCCCGCTACCGGCGCCCCGATCAGCATCGAGGGAGCACCGTCGACGCGGGTCAGGATCACGGTCGCCGAGTGCGGCCCCTGCGGCTTGACCTTCTTGCGCAGTTCCTCGGGCTCGATCGCCGAGCCGCGCTTCTTCACCGTCAGGATGCCGACGCCGCGCTCGCGCAGCAGGGCCTTGAGCTTCTTCAAGCCGAACGGCAGCACGTCGGTGATCTCGTACGCGGTCGCGTACGGGGTCGCGCGCAGCTCGTCCGCGGTGATGTAGGCGATGGTCGGGTCGATCAGCCGGCCGCCCAGCTGCTCGGCGACCTCCGCGACCAGATGGGCCCGGATCACGGCGCCGTCGGGCTCGTAGAGGTAGCGGCCCACCGGACCCGCCCCGGGATCGGGCAGCGGGGCGGCGGTGCGCAGCGCCCGCGGCCCGGGCAGCAGGGTGGCCCGGACACTGCCGGGCTCGGTCCCGAACCACAGCACGGCTTCCTTCACGTCCCCCTGGTCGGAGATCCACTCGGCCTCCGCCTCCGCCGGGACGGCCTCGTGCGGGATCCCGGGGGCGATCTTGATCGCGGCGTACGGGGCGCTGCGCGCGGCCGCGACGGCCCACGACAGCGGCGGGGAGTAGCTCTCGGGGGCGAAGATCCGGCCCCGGCCGCCGCGCCGCGCCGGGTCGATGAAGACGGCGTCGTAGCCGGCGGTGCCGACGGTGGTCACGTCCGCCTCCCGGACCTCGATCAGGTCCGCCAGTCCCAGCGCCTCGGCGTTGGCGCGGGCGACGGCGACGGTCAGCGGGTCGTGGTCCACCGCCAGCACCCGGATGCCCAGCCGGGCCAGGGCCAGGGCGTCCCCGCCGATGCCGCAGCACAGGTCGGCGACGCTGCGCACGCCGAGGGCCGCGAACCGGCCGGCCCGGTAGGCCGCCACCGAGGCGCGGGTGGCCATCTCGCCGCCGCCGGGGGTGAAGTACATCCGGAAGGCGTCCTCGGCCCCGAACTTCGCCACCGCCCGCTGGCGCAGCCGGGCCTGTCCGAGCGCGGCGGACACCAGGGCGGCGGGGTGCTCGCGGCGCAGCCGGGTGGCCACGGCCAGCTCCTGGGCGGGGTCGTAGTCGTGGAGCGAGTCGAGGAGGGCGCGCCCCTCGGGGGTGAGGAGGGCGGCGAAGTCTTCGGGGGTCACGAGGTCCATTGTCGGCCAGTGTGGGCCAGTCGATGGAAGGTCGAAGTCCGCTCGCGGTGTCTGCCGGGGCCCGGAGGAGTGTCCTGGGAGTATCCGTCGCTATGCAGCCTGTACGACAAAAGGGAAATAAGACGCTACAAGGTCACCGGTCGGCGGCGCGTCCGCCCGGCCGGTACGGGGTGGCCCTCGCCGCGCTGCTGGTCGCCGCGCTGGGCACCGCATGCGGTTCCTCGAACCCGCCCGCCACCAAGCCCAAGGGCGCAGAAGGAGCGGGCGCTGCGGGCGCGCTCGCCAACCCGGCCGAGCAGCAGAAGGCCGCCCAGCAGGCCCGGATCGCCGCGGCGAAGAAGTGGAAACTGGCCAAGCCGCCGCTGACCGCCCCGCCCGCGCCGAAGACCAAGCCGGAGATCACCACCCGCGACGGCTTCGAGGTCGAGGGCCAGGAAGACCTCCCGCCGGTCTTCACCACGGTCCCAACCGAGGACAAGGTCGTCTTCCTGACGATCGACGACGGCGCCGAGAAGGACCCCGAGTTCCTCAAGATGATGAAGGAACTCAAGATCCCCTACACGGCGTTCCTCAGCGACTACCTGGTCCGGGACAACTACCCGTACTTCAAGGAGATGCAGGCCGCGGGCGTCACCCTGAACAACCACACGCTCAACCACCGCTACCTGCCCGCCCTCGACTACGAGAAGCAGCGCGAGGAGATCTGCGGGCAGCAGGACACCATGCAGAAGGAGTTCGGCAAGCGGCCGACACTCTTCCGGCCCCCCTTCGGCAACTACAACCAGGACACCCTGCGGGCGGCGAAATCCTGCGGCATCAAGGCGGTCCCGCTCTGGAACGCCGAGGCGTTCGTCAACCGGATGGACTGGCGGGAATGGGACCGTGACCTCCACCCTGGTGACATCATCCTCACGCACTTCCGGGGCCGGGAGGACTGGAAGGGCACGATGCCTGACATGATCCGTCATGTCATGAAGACCGTCACGGACAAGGGTTACGCCGTGGCTCGCCTGGAGGACTACTTGTGAAGTACGCGCGCCGGTTGGTGGCCGGGACGCTCGCAGCCGGCGCGCTCGCGCTGTCCCTCTCGGGGTGCGGGAACAGCGTGGACCCCATCGAACGACTGGGACGCAAGACCAAGCAGGAGACGGGGAAGCCCTCGGCCTCCCCGTCCGCCGCCGCCTCGTCCCCGGCGCCGGCGGCTCCGGCGGACGAGGCGTACCGCAAGTGGGGGCTGACGGCCCCGGTCCAGTACGCGCCGAAGCCCGCCGAGAAGCCGCAGCTGCCCAAGGCCGCGCCGGGCAAGCCGGCCGTCATAGACCGAATACCCGTCGCGCCGGGCGACAAGGTCGTCTTCCTGACCTTCGACGACGGCGCGGAGAAGGACCCGCAGTTCCTCAAGATGGCGGCCGACCTCAAGCTGCCGATCAGCATGTTCCTGACGGACAACGTGGCCTCGTCCGACTACGGCCACTTCCAGACGCTGCGCGACAACGGCAGCGGCAGCACGATAAACAACCACACGCTGACCCACCCCAACCTGCGGACGCTGGGCCTCGCGGCGCAGAAGAAGGAGATATGCGGTCAGCAGGAACGCCTGGAGAAGCGCTTCGGCGCCAAACCGACCCGCTTCCGGCCGCCGTTCGGCAACTACAACGACGACACCCTCAAGGCCGCCTCCGAGTGCGGCATCTCGCAGGTCATCCTGTGGCGCGTGTCGATGCAGATCACCGGCTTCCAGTACGCCGAGGGCGCCGCGCTCCGCCCGGGGGACATCATCCTGGCCCACTTCCGCGGCCCGGCGGAACTCAAGGGCGAGTCGGAAACCCAGATGACCACCCACATGCTCCAGCGCATCCAGGAACAGGGCTTCAAGATCGCCCGCCTGGAGGACTACCTGTAGGGGCGGGGGCTTCGGGGGGGCTTCGGGTGGCGGGATGCCGGTTGGGGCGGCGTGGTCCGCGGACCGGGGGCTTCGGGGGGCGGGATACGAGCCGGACCGGGCCGGAGAGGGTACGGGGGTTTCCCGTCAGTCCCATCGTCTCTCCGGGGCGGCCCGGCCCCTCAAGGGCGCTCCTCCTCGTTCCTCGTCGTCGCGTCGCTGCGCGATGGCCTTCGGCCACCCTTGGCCGACCGGCCCGCCCCGGATCAACGAAGACTGCCGGGAACCCCCCAAAAGAACGGTCACGGGGCAGAAGATCAGGGAAGGCCCTCAGGGACGCACACCGGGGCGACGAAGGAGCCACGCCCAGGAGCGGGCCCTCGCGACCTGATCCGGCACCAGGCAGGGGCCTCACCACACCGGACAGCGCCCCAGACACCACAACGGCACCCCCGCGCCCCAGATCGCTACGCGCTCCTCCCGCCCCGGCGACTTCCCCCCGTCTGGGGCTGGTCAGAGACTGGCGCGCGGCATAACTTGCGGCCCCTGGTGAACTGGACGACGAAAGCTACCGTTTGACGAGGTCGGGCAGTTCGGCGAGAGAGTCGATGGACCAGTCGGCAGCAGCTCGGACCTGGGGATCATCGGCCCACCAATGGCCCCAGGGTCCACGACGTAGATGCGCGGCCCGCAGGCCGGCGGCCCGGGCCGGAAAGATGTCATTGGCCGGGTGGTCGCCGACGTACAAGGTCGCGGCGGCGGGGCAGTTCGACACGGCCAGCACTTGTTCGAAGAATCCGCGCGCGGGCTTCGCCACGCCCCATTCGCCAGACGTGACGACCAGGTCGGAGGGCAGGTCCAGGGCGCGGAGGAGATCGCCCGCCTTTCGGCTCTGGTTACCCGCGATGACAACGCGCGCCCCGGCGGCGCGCAGCGCGGCCAGTGTCGGGCGGACGTCCTCGTAGAGGTCTGATTCATCGAGCCGCTCACCCAGGCCGGCGGCCTCGCGGGCGGCGTACTCGGCGGAGATGTCGATGTCTGGGCGCAGCATGCGGATCGCATCCGCATTGTCCCTGCCGTCCACGACCACGGCACCCACCAGGGCGGAGAGCGCGTGCCGAGACACGCCCAGCCAGTCGGCCCATGCGGCCCAATAGCGATCGTCGCGGGTAAGGGTCTCGCCGATGTCGAGAACCACCGTCCGAATCATCCGCCCAGGGTACTGATCCGCACTCGTCCAATTCCATGGACGGCGGTCGTGGGTTTGTTCGATAGTGCGTCAATGACTTCCCTGATACGACACATCACCATCGACTGCTCCGACGCCTACAGGCTGGCGCAGTTCTGGGCCGCCGTCCTGGACGGCTCCCTCGCCGCCGATGACTTCCCCGGCGATCCCGAGGCAATGGTCGTGACGTCCGGCGCGCACCTGCTCTTCGTGACCGTGGCCGATGCCAAGACGGTGAAGAACCGGGTGCACCTCGACCTGCAGCCGCAGGACCGGTCGCGAGACGAGGAAGTGACGCGCATCCTCGCCCTGGGCGCGACGCAGGTGGGCGATCACCGCAAGCCCGATGGGACCGGTTGGGTGACCCTGGCCGACCCCGAAGGCAACGAGTTCTGCGTGGAACGCAGCTCGGCCGAGCGCGCCGGCTGATCGTCGAGCCCGTCCATACCAGCCCCAGACGGGGGGAAGTCGCCGGGGCGGGAGGAGCGCGTAGCGATCTGGGGCGCGGGGGTGCCGTCTCGTTGTCCGGTGCGCTGTCCGGTGTGGTGAGGCCCTTGGCCGGTGCGGTTTCAGTTCGTGAGGGCCCGCTCCTGGGCGTGCCCGCCGAGGGCCCCGTGGTCGTCCCCGAGGGGTCGCTTCTCTGGCCTCTGCCCCGTGACCGTTCTTTTGGGGGGTCCCGGCAGTCTTCGTTGATCCGGGGCGGGCCGGTCGGTCAAGGGTGGCCGAAGGCCATCGCGCAGCGACGCGACGACGAGGAACGAGGAGGAGCGCCCTTGAGGGGCCGGGCCGCCCCGGAGAGACGATGGGACTGACGGGAAACCCCCGTACCCTCTCCGGCCCTCTCCGGCCCTCTCCGGCCCTCTCCGGCCCTCTCCGGCCCTCTCCGGCCCTCTCCGGCCCTCTCCGGCCCTCTCCGGCCCTCTCCGGCCCTCTCCGGCCCGGTCCGGCTCGTATCCGCCCCTCGAAGCCCCCGGCACGCGGACCACGCCGCCCCAACCGGCATCCCGCCACCCGATCCCCCGCCCCCCTCAACGCCGCAGCGGCGCCGCCAGTGGGGTGATCGTGGTTTCCGCCGGGCCGAGGGCGTCCGCCTCGCGTTGGCGTTCCGCGCTGTCGCTGATGCGCAGGAGGAGGGCGATCATGATCCAGTTGGCCAGCAGGGACGAGCCGCCCTTCGCCAGGAAGGGCAGGGCCTTGCCCGTCAGCGGGATCAGGCCCGTCACGCCGCCCGCGACCACGAACACCTGGAGCGCCAGCGCCGCCGCCAGGCCCACCGCCAGGAGTTTGCCGAACGGGTCCCGCGCCGCCAGGGCCATCCGCAGGCCCCGCTGGACCAGGAGCGCGTAGAGCAGCAGGACCGCCATCACCCCCGCCAGGCCCAGTTCCTCGCCCACGGTGGTCAGGATGAAGTCGCTGCGCCCCGCGAACTTGATCAGCTCCGGGTGGCCCATGCCGAGTCCGGTGCCCGTGATGCCGCCCGTGCCGAAGCTGAACAGCGCCTGCGCCGACTGGTCGGAGGTGACGCCCGGCGGCCGGTCCTTCCAGTAGTAGGACAGCGGGTTGAGCCAGGCGGCCACGCGGGCCTTCACGTGCGGCTCCGTCGAGCCCACCACGAAGGCGCCGCCCGCAGCCATGACGAGGCCGCAGACGATCCAGCCGGTCCGCTCGGTGGCTACGTACAGCATCACCACGAACACGCCGAAGAAGATGAGCGACGTACCGAGGTCGCGCTCGAAGACCAGCACCAGCAGCGACAGGATCCACACGGTGACGATCGGCCCGAGCTGCCGCATCGGCGGCAGCCGCACGCCCAGGAACTTGCGGCCCGTCAGGGCCAGCGAGTCCCGGTGGACAACCAGGTACCCCGCGAAGAAGACCGCGATCATGATCTTCACGAACTCGCCGGGCTGGAGCGAGAACCCGAAGAGGATGATCCACCGCTTCGCGCCGTACGTGTCCGCGCCGAAGAAGGCCGGGGCGATCAGCAGCACCAGCGCGACGGCCATGGTGATGTAGATGAAGCGCTGCAACAGCCTGTGGTCGCGCAGCAGCGCCACCACCAGCAGACAGGCGGCGACCCCGACCACGGTCCACAGCAGCTGGCCGGGCGCGTTCGCATCGGACCCGTAGCGCTCGATGTACCCCTGGTCGAGGCGGTGGATGAGGACGAGCCCGAGTCCGGTCAGCAGCATGGCCAGCGGGAAGATCAGCGGATCCGCGTACGCCGCGAACCGGCGGATGCCCAGGTGCCCCACCAGCGACAGCAACGTCAGGCTGATGGTGAAGCCGGTGAGGTTCGGCGGCAGTACGCCGTTCATCGCGAGACCGGCCTCGGCGTGGCCGAAAACGGCGATGCCGATGACGAGGGCGAGCAGCAATGCTTCGGTACGGCGGCGCGCGCCGGCGACCGTCAGCGGCCTCAGTCCCCGCACGGGATGTCTTCGCCGTCGGTATTAGGGCGTTTTATCTTCATATCCACTACGACGAGGAAGCCCTGACGATGGTTCCTGGGGGCCCGGCGGGGGCTAGCCGGAAGGGGTCCATCCGCAATCTGTCGGGTGGCGTGTTGGCACTCCGCTTGACCGAGTGCTAATCGCCGGAATAGTCTCGCACCTGGCACTCGCCACTGGTGAGTGCCAACACAGCGACAGGCAGGTCCGGCACCCGCGACGACGGATCGACCTGGTCGCCACCTCAGACAGTTAACCCCGGATCTCCGAAGGGGGAGGTCGGATCGTGACGACCACCAGCTCCAAGGTTGCCATCAAGCCGCTTGAGGACCGCATTGTGGTCCAGCCGCTCGACGCCGAGCAGACCACGGCCTCGGGCCTGGTCATCCCGGACACCGCGAAGGAGAAGCCCCAGGAGGGCGTCGTCCTTGCGGTCGGTCCGGGTCGCTTCGAGGACGGCCAGCGTCTCCCGCTGGACGTCAGCGTCGGCGACATCGTGCTGTACAGCAAGTACGGCGGCACCGAAGTGAAGTACAGCGGCGAGGAGTACCTCGTCCTCTCGGCCCGCGACGTGCTCGCGATCGTCGAGAAGTAAGACACTTCTCCAGTTTTGCTTTGAGCTGCGCCCCTGGTCACCCTGCTGATGCCGGGGGGCGAGGGGCGTGGTTCGTTCTAGGCGGTGGCGGTCGCGGTGAGCGGCCGAGGATCGCAACGAGAGGACTGAACCGCTCCCATGCCGAAGATTCTGAAGTTCGATGAGGACGCCCGTCGCGCCCTTGAGCGCGGTGTGAACAAGCTTGCCGACACGGTGAAGGTGACGATCGGCCCCAAGGGCCGCAACGTCGTCATCGACAAGAAGTTCGGCGCGCCCACCATCACCAACGACGGTGTCACCATCGCCCGCGAGGTCGAGCTGGACGACCCGTACGAGAACCTGGGCGCCCAGCTCGTGAAGGAGGTGGCGACCAAGACCAACGACATCGCGGGTGACGGCACCACCACCGCCACCGTGCTGGCCCAGGCGCTGGTCCGCGAGGGCCTGCGCAACGTCGCCGCCGGCGCCTCCCCGGCCGCCCTCAAGAAGGGCATCGACGCCGCCGTCAAGGCCGTGTCGCAGGAGCTCCTCGCGACCGCCCGCCCGATCGAGGACAAGTCCGACATCGCCGCCGTGGCCGCGCTCTCCGCGCAGGACCAGCAGGTCGGCGAGCTCATCGCCGAGGCGATGGACAAGGTCGGCAAGGACGGTGTCATCACCGTCGAGGAGTCCAACACCTTCGGCCTGGAGCTGGAGTTCACCGAGGGCATGGCCTTCGACAAGGGCTACCTCTCGCCGTACATGGTCTCCGACCAGGAGCGTATGGAGGCCGTCCTCGACGACCCGTACATCCTGATCAACCAGGGCAAGATCTCCTCCATCCAGGACCTCCTGCCGCTGCTGGAGAAGGTCATCCAGGCCGGCGCCTCCAAGCCGCTGCTGATCATCGCCGAGGACGTCGAGGGCGAGGCCCTGTCGACCCTGGTCGTCAACAAGATCCGTGGCACCTTCAACGCCGTCGCCGTCAAGGCCCCCGGCTTCGGTGACCGCCGCAAGGCGATGCTCCAGGACATGGCCACCCTCACCGGTGCCACCGTCATCGCCGAGGAGGTCGGCCTCAAGCTCGACCAGGCCGGTCTCGACGTCCTGGGCACCGCGCGCCGCGTGACCATCACCAAGGACGACACCACCATCGTCGACGGTGGCGGCAGCTCCGACGAGGTCCTCGGCCGCGTCAACCAGATCAAGGCCGAGATCGAGTCCACGGACTCCGACTGGGACCGCGAGAAGCTGCAGGAGCGGCTGGCGAAGCTCGCCGGCGGCGTCTGCGTCATCAAGGTCGGCGCCGCCACCGAGGTGGAGCTCAAGGAGAAGAAGCACCGCCTGGAGGACGCCATCTCGGCTACCCGCGCCGCGGTGGAGGAGGGCATCGTCTCCGGCGGTGGCTCCTCCCTCGTCCACGCCGTGAAGGTGCTCGAGGGCAACCTCGGCCTCACCGGCGACGAGGCCACGGGCGTCTCCGTCGTCCGCCGCGCCGCCGTCGAGCCGCTGCGTTGGATCGCCGAGAACGCCGGCCTCGAGGGCTACGTCATCACCGCCAAGGTCGCCGAGCTCGACAAGGGCCAGGGCTTCAACGCCGCGACCGGCGAGTACGGCGACCTGGTCAAGGCCGGCGTCATCGACCCGGTCAAGGTCACCCGCTCCGCGCTGGAGAACGCCGCTTCCATCGCCTCCCTGCTGCTCACGACCGAGACCCTGGTCGTCGAGAAGCCGGCCGAGGAAGAGGCCGACGCCGGTCACGGCCACGGTCACGGCCACAGCCACTGACCTCGTCAGAGCCGGGCTGAACTGAGGAGGGCCCCGGTCCCCGCCGCTGCGAAGCGGTGGTGACCGGGGCTTTCCCGTGCCCTGGGGCGAGCCGTCACATACCCATGTCCTGGGTCGTGCCGCGGGACGCCATACCCATGTCCATGCCCAGTTGCCCCATCAGGCCGGGTGCGTCGTAGTACCACCAGCCCTCCGCGACCTGCCCGTTCTCGATCCGGAAGGTGGTGCAGCCCGACATGGCGACCTCCTTGCCCGTCGGGGCGATCCCCATGAACTCGCCCTTCTGCCTGCCGGTCCAGTTCCACAGGGTGGTGACGCAGTCGCCTTCGGCGATCTGGCGGTGCAGGTCGAAGGTGAAGTCGAAGGCGTCGCGCCACATCGTCATGTCCCGGCGCAGGCCCTCGCGGCCGTCGACGGCGCCCGGCATCCGCAGCATGTCGTGGTCCATGTAGCCGGTCGCGACGCACTCCTCCATGACGTCGAAGTTGCCCTTCTCCGCCACGTCCTCGAAGATCCGGTTCACGAGCAGCTTGTTGAGGTACTCGTCGCGGACGACGTCCAGGTTCATGAACTTCGGCATGCCCTCGCAGAGGGCCACCATTTCCTGGAACATCCGGTCCGTCTCCGGAAGCTGAGAGTTCCTCATGGCCTCCTCGTACGAGGGGAATTCGACGAGATCGACGTAGTGCGTCTTGGCGTCGCGGTCCCGTCCGATCATCGTGTGGGTGACCGTCCGCCGGCCGCTCGCCTGCTCCGCCCAGCGGTCGATGAGCGCGTTCATCTCTTCGAACCGCTTGGTTTCGTAATCAATTACCTGTACGAATGTCATCGCGTCGCCTCCCGGGTGGATGAGACACATCCAGTTTAGGGAGAATTGCCCCGATCGGCGCCGCGCTCCGAGTGCTTGCCGGGGGCCTACTGGGGCCCGTACTTCCGGCCCGTACGCGACGACACCCCGCCCAGCAGCCCGCGCGGCGTCAGCTTCACCACGCCCATCAGTGCCTTGTAGCGCGGGTCGGGGATGGAGACGGTCTTGCCGCGCGCCAGGTCGTCCAGCGCCGCCGCCACCAGCTTGTCGGCGTCCAGCCACAGCCAGCCCGGGATGTTGTCGGTGCCCATCCCGGCCCGCTGGTGGAACTCGGTCCGCACGAAGCCCGGGCACAGCGCCATCAGCCGCACCCCGCTGCCGGCCAGGTCCTTCGCCGCGCCCTGGGTGAACTGCACGACCCAGGCCTTGCTCGCGCCGTAGGTCCCGCGCGGTACGAAGGCGGCCACCGAGGCCACGTTGATGACGCCGCCGCGCCCGCGCGAGCGCATGGACTCCGCCGCCGCCGAGGTCAGCCGGAGCACCGCCTCGACGTGCACCTTCAGCATGGTCAGCTCGTCCGCCATGGACACCTGGAGGTAGCGGCCCTTGTTGCCGAAGCCGGCGTTGTTGACCAGCAGGTCCACCGGGTGCGTGCGGTCGCCGAGGCGGCCCTCGACCGCGGCGATGCCCTTCTCCGTGGACAGGTCGGCGGTCAGCACCTCGGCCTCGATGCCGTGCCGGTCGTGCAGTTCGGTGGCCTGCTCGCCCAGCCGTTCGGTGTTGCGCGCCACCAGCACCAGGTTGTGCCCCTGGGCGGCGAGCCGCCTGGCGAAGGCGGCGCCGATGCCCGCCGTGGATCCCGTAATCAACGCAGTCGTCATAGGCGCAACCTAGCTTTATTCGGTGCGTGGTACGCCCCCAGGCCCCGGGGGTGGCGGGCACCCCAAAGCGTGACGTGGGCATTGCCTCGACGGTCAAAGGGGGGCTTATGCTCGGAGGGTGATCGAGGCACGTCATCTACGGGTTCTGCGCGCCGTCGCCGGGACCGGTTCCTTCTCCGCCGCCGCCCGCGAACTGGGCTGCACCCAGCCGGCCGTCTCCCAGCAGATGAAGGCGCTGGAGCAGTCGGCCGGCACTCCGCTGCTGATCCGGACCGGCCGTGAAATGCGGCTGACCCAGGCCGGCGAGGCGCTGGTCCGGCACGCCGCCGGGATCCTGGCCGGGCTGACCGCCGCCGAAGAGGAGGTCGCGGCGATCGCCGGGCTGCGCGCGGGCCGGGTACGGCTGGTGTCGTTCCCCAGCGGCAGTTCCACCCTGGTCCCCACCGCGCTGGCGGCCATGCGCGCCGAGCATCCCGGCACCCGGATCTCGCTGGTCGAGGCCGAGCCGCCGCGCTCCGTGGAGATGCTGCGCGAGGGCGACTGCGATCTGGCGCTGGCCTTCCGGTACGGGGGCGCGGCCGGGTCCGCCGCCGAGTGGGAGGACCTGGTGGTGCGGCCCCTGCTCACCGACCGGCTCGTGGGGCTGGTCCCGCAGGCGCACCGGCTGGCCGGGGCCGAGCGGGTGGGCATGGCCGAGCTGGCCGGGGAACCCTGGATCGCGGGCTGCCCGCGCTGTCGCCGCCACCTGGTGGAGGTGTGCGAGGACGCGGGGTTCACCCCGCGCATCGACTTCGCGACCGACGACTACCCGGCGGTGGTCGGCCTGGTCGGGGCGGGGCTCGGGGTGGCGGTGCTGCCGGAACTCGCGGTGGAGTCGGTACGGGCCAAGGGGGTCAGCGCCGTGGTCGTCGAGCCGGCCGTCGAGCGGGAGGTCGTGGCGCTGACCCTGCCCGACCTGGCGCGGGTCCCCGCGGTGGCCGCGACCCTGGCGGAACTGGAGCGGGCCGCCGCGTCCATGGGGCGTGACGGCACCGCCCCGTGAACGACACGGTCCGGAGAAGGGTGCGACACGCCCGGGCGCGCGCCGCGTGGCAGTCTCCGCAGGAGGGGTTCCGGGGGTCTTCGCGGGGTTCCGGGGTGATCTTCGGATGATCCGCCCTCGAAAATGAGGAAACGTTCCTTCGGGCGGTTCGGGGAGGGGCGTCAGTGCGGAGCGGCCGGTCCGGTCGCGCTAGACGCGGGGACCAGGCGGTGCCGGGCGCGGCCCATCAGTTCTTCGCGTTCGTCCTCGGTGAGGCCGCCCCACACCCCGTAGGGCTCACGGACGGCGAGTGCGTGCGCGGCGCATTCCGCGCGCACCGGACAGCGCATGCAGACCTCTTTAGCCGAGGCCTCGCGCGCGCTCCTGGCCGCACCCCGCTCGCCTTCCGGGTGGAAGAAGAGGGAGCTGTCGACCCCGCGGCAGGCAGCCAGTAGCTGCCAGTCCCAGAGGTCGGCGTTCGGTCCGGGGAGCCGGGAGAAATCTGCCATGGGTAGTCCTCTTGGTGCCGGTACTGAGGCGGGTAGGGTCCATGTCTCCACATCTACAGTCGTAGTAGATGTAAATATGACTCATTGGGAATCTAGCCTCAGACATAGGGCGAACGGAAGGAAAGCCGCCAAATAGGGCATAGCTCCAGATGGAGGACAGGGGCTCGTGGCTCCAGCACCGTGATCGCATCCTCACGTAGAGTGCCGAAGGTGTCCGTCCGACCCGTAACTCTTTCGAGTGACCATCGTTGAGAGTGCGAAGGCGGTTGAACCAAGAAGTTCTCGGACAGGTGTCCGGGGGCATCGACCGCACAGGTGACGATACGTACCAGCCTGGAGGCTCAAGGTGACGCGCATCAGCTGCGGAGGGCGGTCATGACTTCCGTCCTCGTCTGCGACGACTCCCCGCTTGCCCGAGAGGCGCTCCGTCGCGCGGTTGCCACCGTGCCCGGCGTCGAGCGTGTGACGACGGCTGCCAACGGCGAGGAAGTCCTCCGCCGCTGGGGTGCCGACCGCTCCGATCTCATTCTGATGGATGTCCGGATGCCGGGCCTCGGCGGTGTGGAGACGGTCCGCCGGCTGCTCTCGGCCGACCCGGGCGCCCGCATCATCATGCTGACGGTCGCCGAGGACCTGGACGGCGTGGCCCTCGCGGTCGCCGCCGGAGCCCGGGGCTATCTGCACAAGGACGCCTCGCGCGCCGAACTGCGGGCCACGGTCACCCAGGCGCTCGCCGACCCGACCTGGCGACTGGCCCCGCGCCGGCTCCGCTCGGCCGAGATGGGCGCCGCGCCCACCCTCACCGCGCGCGAGATCCAGGTGCTGGAGGGCATGAGCCACGGCCGGTCGAACGCGGAGATCGGGCGCGAGCTCTTCCTCTCCGAGGACACGGTCAAGACGCACGCCCGCAGGCTCTTCAAGAAGCTCGGCGCCTCGGACCGGGCACACGCCGTGGCACTCGGGTTCCGCTGGGGCCTGGTCCGCTGACCGCGGAGCACCCAGAGTGTCCCGCCCGACCCGGTGCGCAAGCGGGGGTTGGCGGGGCACAATCCGGGGGACGTGTCGCTTCGGGCGCGATGCCGCATTCTTGAGGGTGTGCCGCACTTTCGGAAGATGTGGCCTCAGGGATCATTCGGGCCGAGCGGAGGGGAGGGCGCAAACCATGAGTTCCGGCGCACCCGCTCATAACGCTTCGACGCACAACCAGGACCGCGGTGCCGCGAACGGTGCCGCGCCAAGGCACCATGGACCGATGCGCGACGACGAGGCCCAGGGGTCACCCACGGCCACAAGCCCCACGGACGCCGCCAAAGGCGGCGGTGCCGGGGCCGTCAGCGCGCTCGTACGCCGAGCGGTGGAAGGCGACGAGCAGGCCACGCACGACCTGCTCGCCTTCGTGCACCCCCTCGCCATCCGCTATTGCCGCACCCGCCTGTCCCGGCTTCCCGGTGACGCTCGTCACTTCGTGGAGGACCTCGCGCAGGAGGTGTGCGTCGCCGTCCTGATGGCACTGCCGCGTTACCGCGACACCGGCCGTCCCTTCGAGGCGTTCGTCTTCGCCATCGCCGCGCACAAGGTCGCCGACCTCCAGCGGGCCGCCATGCGCCACCCGGGCAGCACCGCCGTCCCGTCCGACGAGATGCCGGAACGGCCCGACGACTCGCTGGGCCCCGAGGAGCGGGCGCTGCTCAGCAGCGACGCCGCGTGGGCCAAGAAACTGCTGGCCAACCTCCCGGAGAACCAGCGCGAGCTGCTCGTCCTGCGGGTGGCCGTCGGGCTGACCGCCGAGGAGACCGGGCAGATGCTCGGAATGTCGCCCGGCGCCGTGCGGGTGGCCCAGCACCGGGCGCTCAGCCGGCTGCGCGCCCTCGCCGAGCAGTAGGGGCCGAGAGCCCCCGCCAGTCGTAGGAACAGACGAAACTGCCGGTTGACCTTGGTCGTGGAATGAGACGCCTCGGGATCCCGTTAGCATGGACATCCGCGCTGAGCAAGACCATTGGGAAGGTGTCATGACCGCCGACGGAGTGCCCGACAAATTCGCCACGCTCGGACTGACCTACGACGACGTCCTGCTGCTGCCGGGCGCGTCGGACATGGCGCCGGACGAGATCGACACCTCTTCCCTCATCTCCCGCAACGTCCGGGTGAACGTCCCGCTGCTCTCCGCGGCCATGGACAAGGTCACCGAGGCCCGCATGGCCATCGCGATGGCCCGCCAGGGCGGCGTCGGCGTGCTGCACCGCAACCTCTCCATCGCCGACCAGGCCAATCAGGTCGACCTGGTCAAGCGCTCCGAGTCGGGCATGGTCACCGACCCGATCACGGTCCACCCCGACGCGACGCTCGGCGAGGCCGACCAGCTCTGCGCGAAGTTCCGCATCTCCGGCGTCCCGGTCACCGACGCGGCCGGCAAGCTGCTGGGCATCGTCACCAACCGCGACATGGCCTTCGAGTCGGACCGCAGCCGCCAGGTGCGCGAGGTCATGACCCCGATGCCGCTGGTCACCGGCAAGGTCGGCATCTCCGGCGTCGACGCCATGGAGCTGCTGCGCCGCCACAAGATCGAGAAGCTGCCGCTGGTCGACGACGCCGGAATCCTCAAGGGCCTCATCACGGTCAAGGACTTCGTCAAGGCCGAGAAGTACCCGAACGCCGCCAAGGACAAGGGAGGCCGGCTGCTCGTCGGCGCCGCCGTCGGTGTCGCCGGTGATGCGTACGAGCGCGCCCAGGCCCTGATCGAGGCGGGCGCCGACTTCATCGTCGTCGACACCGCCCACGGCCACTCCCGCCTGGTCGGCGACATGGTCGCCAAGATCAAGTCGAACTCCGGCGTCGACGTCATCGGCGGCAACGTCGCCACCCGCGACGGCGCCCAGGCGCTGATCGACGCCGGCTGCGACGGCATCAAGGTCGGCGTCGGCCCCGGCTCCATCTGCACCACCCGCGTCGTCGCCGGCATCGGCGTCCCGCAGGTCACCGCCATCTACGAGGCCGCGCTCGCCGCGAAGGCCGCGGGCGTCCCGGTCATCGGCGACGGCGGCCTCCAGTACTCCGGTGACATCGCCAAGGCGCTCGTCGCCGGCGCCGACACCGTGATGCTCGGCTCGCTCCTCGCGGGCTGTGAGGAGTCCCCGGGCGAGCTGCTCTTCATCAACGGCAAGCAGTTCAAGTCCTACCGCGGCATGGGCTCGCTCGGCGCGATGCAGTCCCGCGGCGACCAGCGCTCCTTCTCCAAGGACCGCTACTTCCAGGAGGGCGTCGGCGGCGACGACAAGCTGATCCCCGAGGGCATCGAGGGCCAGGTCCCCTACCGCGGCCCGCTCTCCGCGGTCGTGCACCAGCTGGTCGGCGGCCTGCGCCAGTCCATGTTCTACGTCGGCGGCCGCACGGTCCCCGAGCTGCAGGACCGGGGCCGCTTCGTCCGGATCACCTCGGCGGGGCTCAAGGAGAGCCACCCGCACGACATCCAGATGACGGTCGAGGCGCCGAACTACTCCCGCAAGGGCTGACCGGTTTCCATGGAGGGGCGGACCCGCCGACGGCGGGCCGCCCCTTCGTCATGCGTCCGTACAGCGGTCACCGGAACGCGGGCCCCCGGGGTTCGGGGATACTGGACGGGCAGACCCAGAGGAAAGGCCACCACACGTGACTGAGATCGAGATCGGGCGCGGCAAGCGCGGCCGCAGGGCGTACGCGTTCGACGACATCGCCATCGTCCCGAGCCGGCGTACGCGGGACCCGAAGGAGGTCTCGATCGCCTGGCAGATCGATGCGTACCGCTTCGAGCTGCCCTTCCTGGCCGCCCCCATGGACTCGGTGGTCTCCCCGCAGACCGCGATCCGCATCGGCGAGCTCGGCGGCCTCGGCGTGCTGAACCTCGAAGGCCTGTGGACCCGCTACGAGGACCCGCAGCCGCTGCTGGACGAGATCGCGGAGCTGGACGAGGCGTCCGCGACCCGCCGGCTCCAGGAGATCTACTCGGCGCCGATCCAGGCCGACCTGATCCGGCAGCGCATCAAGGAGGTGCGCGACTCCGGTGTCGTGACCGCCGCCGCGCTCTCCCCGCAGCGCACCGCCGAGTTCTCCAAGGCCGTCGTCGAGGCGGGCGTCGACATCTTCGTGATCCGCGGCACCACCGTGTCGGCGGAGCACGTCTCCGGCGCCGCGGAGCCGCTGAACCTCAAGCAGTTCATCTACGAGCTCGACGTGCCGGTCATCGTGGGCGGCTGCGCCACCTACACGGCGGCCCTGCACCTGATGCGCACCGGCGCGGCGGGCGTCCTGGTCGGCTTCGGCGGCGGCGCCGCGCACACCACGCGCAACGTGCTGGGCATCCAGGTCCCGATGGCCACGGCCGTCGCGGACGTGGCCGCGGCCCGCCGCGACTACATGGACGAGTCCGGCGGCCGCTACGTGCACGTCATCGCCGACGGCGGCGTGGGCTGGTCCGGGGACATCCCGAAGGCCGTCGCCTGTGGCGCGGACGCGGTGATGATGGGCTCCCCGCTGGCCCGTGCCACGGACGCGCCCGGCAAGGGCAACCACTGGGGCATGGAGGCCGTCCACGAGGACGTGCCGCGCGGCAAGAAGGTCGACCTGGGTACGGTCGGCACCACCGAGGAGATCCTCACCGGCCCGTCGCACTCCCCGGACGGCTCGATGAACCTCTTCGGCGCGCTGCGCCGCTCGATGGCCACCACCGGCTACAGCGAGCTCAAGGAGTTCCAGCGGGTCGAGGTCACGGTCGCGGACTCGCAGCACAGCCGCTGACCGGCTCCCGCACCCCGTACGGCCGATGGGCCCGGCTCCCCCGCGAGGGGGAGCCCGGCCCCGCGGCGCCAGCGGGCCGCGGTCAGGCGGGGGCCCTCGGGGGCGCGGCGCGGGCGCCGCCCGCGGCGCTCGCCCGGGAGAGG
>NZ_JBSGYT010000038.1:0-76212 GCF_053610645.1 Streptomyces sp. NPDC054883
GCCTCATCGAGGCGGCCCCTCCCTCTTCCGTCGCGCACGTCGCCGCCGGGCCGCTGGGGTCGACGGGCGGAGGGTGTCAGCCCGTCGGCTCGCCGAGCCGGGTGACGGCGTAGCGGGCGCCCCCGGTGAACTCGGCCCGGCGCGACCAGTGCGCCGGTACGTACAGCACCTCACCGGGGCGCAGGCGGCACGCGAACGACGTGGGGCCCGGCTCGGCGCCCGCCGCTGTCCGGGTACGGGACAGCCGCCAGGTCGCGGCGCCCGCGATCTGGTGGACGAGCAGGTGGTCGCCGCCGTCGGCGCCCGGCCGGACCCCGTGCGCGGTGTCCTCGCCGCCGTCCGCGGTGTCCACGGCGACGGTGCATGCCGAAAGCCCCGTGAGGCAACCCAATCCGGCGGTCAGCAGGCCCAGTTGGGCGGCGGTCAGCTCCGGATCGCCGGCTCCGGCCCCTTCGACGAGGGCGGGATGGTCGTACTCGGGCCACAGGATGCCGGGGGCGCGTCCGAGGTGGACCGACAGGAAGAGGCCCAGCTCCCGCAGGTGCAGCGCCGCCGGTTCGTCCACGGGGCGGGGTCCCGCCCAGCACCCCGTGGATCCGTCGTCCGGCATGTCCATGTACCCGTCCCCTTGACTCGGCGCCGCTCGGCCGCCGTTCGGCGTGGGCCGCCTCCCGGCACGGCGCGCGGGCGACGGACCGTCAGCCCACGGCTCTCATCGGGGAAGCATCCGGCACGAGGCCGCGCGGGCACCAGACACGTAAGCACGTTCCCGGATTCGCGCGACTGGAACCCCGGCGCCGGCCGGGGTTCACTCCTCGGGCACTTCGGCGGCGGCGAGGCCGGGGCCGGGGCCGAGCAGCCCGCGCATGGCCGCGGCGACCCCCGCCTGGAAGCGGCTGCCGGCGCCCAGTTCCTCCATGATGTCGGCGATGTGCCGGCGCGCCGTACGCAGGGACATGCCGAGCCGCCTGGCGATGGCCTCGTCCTTCAGGCCCGCACCGAGGAGCTTGATGATCGTCTCGTGGATCTCCCGGGCCACCTCCTCCAGCCCCTGGCCCGCCGCGTTGGAGAACGGCGTGGCCAGGTCCCAGGTCTGCTCGAAGATGGAGCAGAGGTAGGCCACTGTGGACGGTTCACGGATGACCACCGCCCCCCAGCTGCCGTCCTGGGCCGGGATGAAGGCCAGTTCGCGGTCGAAGACGATCAGGCGGCCGAACAGCTCGTGCGCGGTGCGGTACTCCGCGCCCAGGGCCGATGCCGCGGCGACATAGGCTTGGCTGGGGCCGTTGAACCGCGCGGTGTGATGGTAGAGGCTGCGGATGGATATGCCGCGTTTCAGCATGGCTTCGTCCCGGCGCAGCGCTTCCTGCATGGCCTCCGGCACCCGGCTGCCACCGCCCGGCTGCGAGGTCAGCATCTCCCTGACGCAGGCGTCCGAGGCCCGGTTGAGTGCGCCGCGGACGTCCTGGAGGTTCTCCAGGACCTCCAGGGACTCGCCCGTCGAGCGCCGCTGGAGGTAGTGCGGTTCGAAGCGGCCGAGCTCCGCGCGGATCCCGCTGATCATCCGCTCGCGCTCGCGGATCTGCACTTCCAGCGGCGCGACGAGTTGTGACGCGGCGGTGTCCGGCGCGACGGCGAAGGCCACCGAGGTGTCGTCGGCAGCCTGGTGGAGCAGGTGGGCCCGGCGCAGCCGCTGCGTGCTGCGGCGGATCTCCTCCGGGTCGCGGCCGGTCGCGGAGGCGATGGCGTCCACTTCGAGGCTCCGGTGTTCGAGCACCCATCCGTAGACGTCCAGATCGGCGTCCTCCAGATCGGGCACCAGGTCGGAATCCGCACTTGCACCATTTTGCACTTTTTACCCCGGGTCGCTTTGCTGCCAGGCATGTTGGTGAGGTGCCCGTCCCCTGGCCCCAGGATAGACAAGACGAAAGTCTGTTCCTACGGATCGCGGCGGCCCCAGCCCGCCGAGGGCGTCAACCAGCCGGACGAATGACGGGAATTCACACCGGCCCGCCGGTGTGACGCTCCCGGCCGGACGCCGGGTGCGCCTCGCGCCGCGCCCCGTTCCCGCCCCGCACCACCCACACCACCGGAGACTCGCCGTGCCCGACACCGCCGTGAACACCATCGCCCTCACCCCGCGCGAGCGGGAGGTCCTCGCCCACCTCGCGCAGGGGGACACGTACCGGATCATCGCCCGCCGGATGGGGCTCAGCCCGCACACCGTCGACACCTACCTGCGCCGGCTGCGCAGCAAGACCGGAGCCGTCAACCGCACCCAGCTCACCCACCTGGCGTTCCAGCTCGGCTACGGCTACGGCTACTGAGCCGCGGCCGGTGCGGGGAACTGCCCGTCGAACTCGCGCATCCGCCGCAGCGGTGAGCACACCAGGACGAGGGGGGCCGCCGACAGCGCCGCGGCGAAGAGCCACAGGGCGGTACGGACGCCGAACAGCTCGCCGAGGACGCCGGCGAGCACACCGCTGACCGGCAGGACCCCCCACACCAGGAAGCGCATGGTGGCCGTCATGCGGCCGAGCAGGTGCGGCGGGCACACGGTCTGCCGGTAGGCCACCTGGCAGATGTTGTACACGGTGACTCCGGCCGACTGGACCAGCGATCCCAGCACGAACAGCGCGATGCGCCAGTCGTGGCCGGCCAGCGGCAGGAGGAGCCCGAACGGCATCGTGACCAGCAGCGACAGCCAGGTCAGCCGGGCCGCTCCGACGGCGCGCGTCAGGCGCTCCGTGGCGAGGGCGGCGAGCAGCGAGCCGACCGTGGCCGTGGTGAGCACCCAGCCGACCGCCGCGGGGGCCAGCCCCACGGTCCGGGTCAGGAAGAGGACCTCCACCGCGAAGATCCCGCTCAGGAAGAGGTTCACCGAGGCCGTGCTGAGGGCGATGAGCCGCAGGACGCGGTGCCCCAGCACGTAGCCGAGGCCCTCGCGGATGTCGCGCAGCAGGTGCCCCCGCCCGGCCGGGGCGGGCCGCTCCTCCCTGGCCGCGATCCGGCCCAGCAGGACGACGGAGGCCAGCGAGGTGACGGCTTGCCCGGCGAGGGTGCCGACCGGGCCGAACAGCTGGACGAGGAAACCCGCGACGCCGGGACCGCTGAACTCGGCGGCCGAACGCACTGTTTCCAGCTTGGAGTTGCCGCTGATCAGAGTGGACTCGCCGATCAGGGCCGGCAGGTAGCTCTGGTCGGCCACGTCGCCGAACAGCCGGGCGCAGCCCAGCAGCAGGGCCACCGCGTACAGCAGCGGCATGGAGTGCAGGTCCAGTGCGTACGCGAGCGGCAGCGCGGTCAGCAGTACGGCCCGGGCGAGGTCGGCGGCGATCATCACGCCGCGTCGGCGCATCCGGTCGACCCACGCGCCCGCGGGCAGTCCGAGCAGCAGGAAGGCCGCGTGTTCGGCCGCGGCCAGCAGGCCGACCTCCATCGCCGAGGCGTGCAGGGTGAGGACCGCCATCAGGGGCAGGGCGACGTAGGTGATGCTGTTGCCCAGCTCGTTGCAGATGTGCGAGGACATGAAGAGACGGAAGTCGCGCCGCCGCCTGCGTTCGAGGGCGGGCGGCTCGACCGCGGGGCCGGACGGGGACGTGGACGCGGACACTGGTTCCGCGGCGGGGAGGGACACCTGGGGGTTCCTTTTCCGGAGGGGTTCGGGGGTCCGCGTCAGCGGGACGCGGTGGCAGCGGCGGGCAGCGCGGGCAGGGTCCGCGGATCGAGCTTGCCACCGGGCGTGCGGGGCAGTTCCGCCAGGAGCACCACATGGGCCGGAACCAGATGTCCCGGCACCCGGCGGGCGAGGTGGCCGCGCAGCCCCTGCCCGTCCAGCCCGCTGCCCGGCACGGCCGTCACGTAGGCCACGAGCTGGGGTTCGCCAGGATCACCCACCGCGCGGGCGACCACATCGAGGACGTCCGGGTGCCCGGCGACGGCTGCCTCGACCTCCTTGAGCTCCACCCGGAAACCGCGGATCTTGACCTGATCGTCCGCGCGGCCGAGGAACTCCAGCGTGCCGTCGGCCGTGCACCGCACCCGGTCGCCGGTGCGGTACATGCGCTCGCCCGGCCGCCCGCCGAACGGGTCGGCGACGAAGCGCTCCGAGGTCAGCGCCGGCCTGCCGTGGTAGCCGCGGGCCAGACAGTCGCCGGCCAGGTACAGCTCGCCCGCCGCGCCGGCCGGCGCCTCGGTCAGTGCCTCGTCCAGGACGTACGCCCGTACGCCGGGCAGGGGGGTGCCGAGCGGGATGACCTCGTCGCCGGTGAAGGCGGCCAGCCGCGCCGGTCCGGCCTCGAAGGAGGTGGCGGTGATCGTGGACTCGGTCAGGCCGTAGCAGCTGACCACCGGCGGGCCGCCCGCGGCGGCCCAGCGCTTGAGGTCGGCGGTGCGTCCGGCGTCGCTGCCGATGATCACCCGGCGCAGCGCTGCGGGCAGTTGCCGGGGCCGGCGCTCCACGTCCTTCGCCCACTGCGCCCAGTACGGGGTGGGCAGGTTCACCACGCTCACCCCGCGCCCGGCCAGGAAGGGTTCCAGTTCGGCGGGCGAGAGGACGTTGTCCTCGACGAAGACGGCCGTGCCTCCCGTGCACCAGGTGGGCAGGGCCTCTTCCAGCGCCACGTCGAAGGCGGGCGCCGCGAACTGCAGCACCCGGTCGGCCGCGGTCAGCTCGTAGCGCTCCGCCAGGACCGCGCTCTGGGCGGCAAGAGCCCGGTGGGCCACCGCTACGGGTTTGGGCTGCCCGGTCGAGCCCGAGGTGAACAGCACGTAGGCGAGCGAGCCGGGATCGCACCGCACCGGCTCGGGCAGCGCCGTCCGCTCCCCTTCGTCCAGCGCCCCTTCGCCCGTGTCCGCCCAGAACAGCTCGCGCCCGCAGCGCCGTTGCAGGGTGGCTGCCGCGAGGTGGCCGGGGGCGACGGCGTACCGGGTACCGGCGGCGCGGGTCAGCGTACGGAGCCGCTCGTCCGGGGCGTCCAGGTCCACCGGGAGCAGCGCCGCGCCCGCGTACCAGATGCCGAGGACGCCGACCGCCCAGTGCAGGCCGCGCCGCACGCCGAGCAGCACGGTGTCCTCCGGGCCCGCGCCTGCCGCCCGCAGCTCTCGGGCCAGGGCCCGGGCGCGTCGGTCGAGCAGGCGGTACGTCAGCTCGCCCTCCGGCCCGTGTGCCGCGATCGCGTCGGGGGTGCGGCCCGCCTGCCGCGCGATGAGCAGCGGTACGGGGGTCTCGGTCGGGATCATGGTCTCTCCAGGTCGGTACGGGTGGGCCCCCGGCCGGGGCGAGCGCCGGCCGTCGGGCGGGCGGGGCGGCTGGGCGGTCGGGCGGGGCGCCGGTCAGGCATGGTCCCGGGCGCGCGGGCGCAGGACCGGACGGATGGGGCGGCCGGCTCCGGCCGGGGCGGCGGCGATGCGGACGGCGAGTCCGGCGGGGGTGGGGGTCTCGAAGAGGTCCCGGATCGTCAGCTCGGCGCCGCACTCGCTGCGGATGCGGCCCATGAGCCGGGTGGCGAGCAAGGAGTGCCCGCCGTGCGCGAAGAAGTCGTCGTCCGGGCCGGCGCCGGGCAGGCCCAGCACCTCCGCGAAGATCGTACAGACCGTCTGCTCGGCCGGGGTGGCGGGGGCGCGGCCGACCGGCCGCGCCACGGTGGCCGGGTCCGGCAGTGCCTTGCGGTCCAGCTTGCCGTTGGTGGTGAGCGGGAAGGCGGCCAGGGCCAGGAACATGGCGGGGACCATGTAGTTCGGCAGGGCCAGCCCGAGGGCGGAACGCACCTCCTCGGGGGTGGGCGAACCGGTGTAGTAGGCGATCAGCCGCTGCTGCCCGGCGTGGTCGCGGTCGACGGCGACCACTGCCTCGGTGACGCCCGGCACGCCGCGCAGCGCCGTCTCCACCTCGCCCAGCTCGATGCGGTTGCCGCGGATCTTGACCTGGTGGTCCTGGCGGCCGAGGAAGTCGAGCTGGCCGTCCGCGCGGAACCGGGCCAGGTCGCCGGTGCGGTACATCCGGCTGCCCGGCTCGGCCGCGAACGGGTCGGGTACGTAGCGCTCGCTGGTGCGGCGGGGGTCGCGCAGGTAGCCGGGGCCCACGCCCGTGCCCGCGATGAACAGTTCGCCGGGGACTCCCGGCGGTACGGGGGCGAGGCCGGGGTCGAGGATGTACAGGCGGTTGTTTCGCAGCGGCCGGCCGACGGGCAGCCGTCCGTGTTCGAGCAGGGCGCCCACGTCGTGGCCGATGAAGGCGTGGGTGTTGTCGTCGGAGCACTCGGTGAGGCCGTAGGCGTTGATGATCGCCGCGTCCGGGTGGCGGGCGTACCAGCGTTCGCACAGTTCCGGCGGCAGGACTTCGCCGTTGACGATGAACCAGCGCAGGCCGGGGAGTTCGGGCGCGACCGCGCCGGTGTCCCAGAGGTCGACGGCGGCGCGGACGAAGGAGGGGACCGTCTCCAGCACGGTGATGCCCCGGCGGGCGGCCTCGGCGAACAGTACGGCCGGGTCCCGGGCCGTGTCCCGGCCCACGAGGTGCACCCGGCCGCCCGTGATCAGCGGGGCGAGCATCTGCCAGACGGAGATGTCGAAGGTCAGCGGGGCGTTCATCACCACCCGGTCGCCGGGGGTCAGTTCGAGGTCGTCCAGCTTGCTCAGCAGGTGGTTGTTCATGCCCCGGCGGTGCACCATGGCGCCCTTGGGCTTGCCGGTGGAGCCGGAGGTGAAGCAGACGTACGCCAGGGCGTCGGGGCCGCCGGCGAGGGGGGCGCGCGCTGCCGGGGCCGGGTTGTCGACCGGGTCCGCCAGCACCAGGACGCGGACGGCTCCCCCGCACGCGTCGGCGATCTCCCGGGCTCGTTCCCGCTGGGCGGGGGCGGCCAGCAGCCAGCCGATCCCGCCCGCGCCGAGCAGGTCGGCGGTGCGCGCGACGGGGCCCTCGGGGTCGAGCGGTACGTAGGCGGCGCCCGCGCCCAGGATGCCGAGCAGGGCGACGGGGACGGCGGCGGTGGGCTCGCTGAGGACCGCGACGAGGTCGCCGGCGCCCACGCCGGCGTCCAGCAACCGCAGGCCGAGCGTGTCGGTGCGGGCGACGAGCCCGGCGTAGTCGATCTCCCGGCCGTGGTCGTCGGTGACGGCCGTCGCCGTCGGATCCAGTTCCGCCTGCGCCCGTATCCGCTCGACCACTTCGGCGTAGTCCTCGTCGCGGGCGGTGTCGTTCCACTCCACCAGCACCCGGTGGCGCTCGGCGGCGGAGAGCAGGTCCAGTGCGCCGACGGGCAGGTGCGGGTCCTCGACCACGGCCTCCAGGAGGCGGACCAGCCGGTCGAGCATGGCCCGGGCCTGCTCCGCGCCGAAGACGTCCGGGCGGTAGTCGATCTGGAGGCGCAGCCGGGTGCCGGGGACGGCGGTCAGGGTGAGCGGGTAGTGGGCGGCGTCGTGGGGGTCGACCCCGACGACGCGGAGGTCGCCGCCGGAGAGGGCGGCCAGTCCGTCGGCGTCGACGGGGTAGTTCTGGAAGGCGACGCAGGAGTCGAAGAGTTCCCCCGCCCCGGCGAGGCGCTGGACCTCCACGAGGCCGAGGTGGTGGTGCTCGATCAGCGCCGCCTGCTCCTCCTGGAGCCGTTCGAAGAACTCGGCGAGGGGCTCGGCGCGGTCGATGCGCACCCGCACCGGGATGGTGTTGATGCACAGCCCCACGATGTCGGCGACCCCGGGCAGCTCCGGGGAGCGGCCGCTGACGATGGCGCCGAACACCACGTCCTCGGAGCGGATCTGCCGGCCCAGGAGCAGGGCCCACGCGCCCTGGAGCACCGTGCCCGGGGTCAGCCGGTGGGCGCGGGCCAGTTCGGTGAGCCGGTCGGTGGTGTCCTTCGTGAGCTCGGTCTCCACCCGGTCCGGGAGGACCGAGCCGGGGGGCACGGACGCCGGGGCCGTCCGGCTGCCGCCGGCGAGACCGGCCAGGGAGCGGCTCCAGGCGTCCCGGGCGGCCGAGGTGTCGCGGGTGCCGAGCCAGCGCAGGAACGCGGAGTAGGGGGTGACGGGCGCGGGCGCGGGTGCGTCGGGGCCGGCATCGTGGGCGGCGAGGAGTTCGCGGACCAGGACCGGCCAGGACCAGCCGTCCATCAGGATGTGGTGGTAGGTGAGCAGCAGCCGGTGGCTCTGCGGACCGGTGCGGATGAGGGTGAAGCGCAGCAACGGGGGGCGTGCGAGGTCGAAGCGGCGGGCCCGGTCCTCGGCGAGCAGGGTGTCGAGGGCGCGGTGCAGGGCGGGGCCGTCGAGGGCGGAGAGGTCCTCCTCCCGCCAGGGGGCGCGGACGTCGCGCCGGACCACCTGGGCGGGTTCGCCGGAGGCGCGGCGCAGGAAGCCGGCGCGGAGGTTGGCGTGCCGGGCGAGGACGCCGTCGGCGGCGTCCCGCAGCCGTCCGGCGTCGAGGGGCCCGGCGAGGTCGAGCAGCAACTGGGCCACATAGACGTCGCGTTCGCTCTCGTCGAAGAGGGAGTGGAAGAGGATGCCGTCCTGGAGCGGGGACAGCGGCAGCACGTCCTCGACGCGGGACCGGACGGAGTCGGCGGACGGCTCGGTCGGGGGGCGGTTCATGGGGTTCCTCCGTGGTGCGGGTGGGGCGGTGCGGGTGGGTGGGGTCCGGGCCGGAGCCCCTCGGCCGGGGCGGTCCGGCCGGGCCGGGCCGGACCGAGTCAGCGTCGTGGGGGTACCTGCCGGCGGTAGCCGGGGGAGTTCGAGGCGCGGGTCCGGGCAGACCCGGTGCCCGGCGGAGCCGGGTTTCCCGGGCCTCCGCCCCGGACCCTGCGCCTCAAACGCCGACGGGGCTGAATCGATGCGTCGGACGGCCCGTCAGGGACGGTTCGGCCGGGATCCGCCGGACGGAGCGGGCGGGTGGGTCAGGCGGTCGCCGGGCGGCGGGGGCGGCGGACCACCGCCGGTTCGTCGGCCGGGGCGCGCCCCTGGGCCGGCGCGCCCGCGGCCAGGAACGCCGCCAGCTCCGCCACCGTCGGCGCGGCGAAGAACGTACGGATGCTCACGGTGCTGCCGAGCGCGGAGCGGACGTCGGCGAGCAGCCGGGTGGCGAGCAGCGAATGGCCGCCGAGGTCGAAGAAGTTGTCGTGGACCCCGATGCGCTCGTAACCGAGGACGGACTCCCACACGGCGCACAGGGCGCGCTCGGTCCCCGTCCGCGGGGCCACGTGCGCCCGGTCGGCGGCGGCCGGCCCGGGAGCGGGCAGCGCCGCCGTGTCGATCTTGCCGTTCGCGGTCACGGGGAAGCGGTCCAGCAGCGTGATCGTGCCCGGCACCATGTAGTCCGGCAGGGCCGCGGCGAGGTGTTCGCGCAGTACGGCCGCGCTCGGCGTCCCGGCGCCGACGGCCGGCACGGCGTAGCCGGCGAGCGCGGGGCCCGTGGGGCCGGCCACCACGGTCACGGCGGCCTGTACCACCGCGGGGTGCGCCGCGAGCACGTTCTCGATCTCGCCCGGTTCGATGCGCAGGCCGCGGATCTTGACCTGCCGGTCGGCCCGGCCGAGGTACTCCACCTGCCCGGCCGCGTTCCAGCGGGCGCGGTCGCCGGTGCGGTACATCCGCTGTCCCGCGGGGCCGTGGGGGCAGGCCACGAAGCGCTCCGCGGTGAGTGCGGGGCGGCCCAGGTAGCCCTGTGCCAGGCCGCTGCCGGCGATGTAGAGCTCGCCGGGCACCCCCGGGGGGACGGGCTGGAGCCGGTCGTCGAGGACGTACAGCGCGGTGCCGTCCAGGGGCCGGCCGATGGGGATGCGGCCGTCGGGGACCGGCCGGCCGGGCGCGAGGGGGAAGGTGGCCGAGAAGGTGGTGGTCTCCGTCGGCCCGTACGCGTTGGTGACGGTGGTGTCGGGGCAGGCCTCGCGGACCCGGCGGACCATGGGCGGCGAGGCGGCCTCGCCGCCGGTCATCACCTCCCGCAGGGAAGCGAGTTCGGGCAGGTGCGCGTCGGCCAGTACGTTGAACAGGGTGGCGGTGAGGAAGGTGCCGGTGACCTTCCGGTCGGCGATCAACCGGGCGAGTTCCGCGACGTCCAGGTCCCCGGGCGGGGCCACCACGACGAGTCCGCCGTTCAGCAGCGGCACCCAGAGTTCGTAGGTGGAGGCGTCGAACGCGTGCGGGGAGCGGAACAGCACCCGCTCGTGGGCGCCGCCGCGCCAGCGGCCGTCCCGGGCGAGGGCGACGACCTCGCGGTGCGGCACGGCGACGCCCTTGGGGGTGCCGGTCGAACCGGAGGTGTACATCACGTAGGCGAGGGCGTCGGCGTGGCCGGGGCCGCGGACGGCGGTGCGCGCGGACCGGACGGCTTCCGTATCCGGGCCGGGCCGCAGCACGCGGCCCACGCCCAGGTCGTCGGCGAGCCCCTCGTCGGGCCGCGCGGAGTCGGTGACCAGCACGGCCGCACCGGCTCCGGCCACGACCGCCGCCGAACGCCCGCGCGGGGCCCGGGCGTCCAGCGGCAGGTAGGCCGCGCCGGCCTTCAGCACGCCCAGGCAGGCGGCGATCAGCTCGACGGAGCGCTCCATCAGTACGGCGACGGCCTCGCCGGGCCGCACGCCCAGGTCCTCCAGGCGGTCGGCGACCGCGTCGGAGAGCCGGTCGAGCTCCCCGTAGGTGGCCTCGCGGTCGGCGCAGACCACGGCGGTGCGGTCGGGGTGCTCCGCGGCCCGCCGCGCGAACAGGGCGTGCACGGTGCAGTGGGGGTCCTGCGGCTGCGCGGGGCCGCCGAGGCGGCCCTCCAGCAGTTCCGCGCGTTCTTCGGGGGCCAGGACGTCCAGGTCGGCGAGCGGCGCGGCGGGGTCGCGCACGGCGGCGGCGGTCAGCCGTACCAGCCGGTCGAGAAGTGCCTGCGCCGTGGCGGCGTCGAAGAGGTCGCCCGCGTACTCCAGGCCCAGTCGGATCCCGGCGGGGGCTCCGGTGGCGGGCTCGCGCCGCTCGTCGACCTCCAGGGTCAGGTCGAACTTGGCGGTCGGGGTGCGGACCGCCTCCACCTCCACGCCGAGGCCGGGCAGTTCGGGGCCAGGGCCCGAGCCCCGCTGTCCGGCTACGGCGACCTGGAAGAGCGGGTGCCGGGACGCGGAGCGGGCCGGGTTCAGCCGTTCGACCAGGGCATCGAAGGGGACGTCCTGATGGGCATGGGCGTCCAGGACCGCGTCGCGCACCCGGTCGAGCAGTTCTTCGAACGCCGGGTCGCCGGAGGTGTCGGCGCGGACGACGAGGGTGTGCACGAAGAGGCCGACGACGTCGTCCAGCGCCTCGTCGTCCCGCCCGTCGACGGGACAGCCCAGCGGCAGGTCGGTGCCCGCGCCGAGCCGGGTGAGCAGGGCGGCGAAGGCGGCCTGGACGGCCATGAACGGGGTCGCCCGGCGGGTCTGGGCGAGGTCCGCGAGCGCGGTGTGCAGGGCGGGGTCGAGGTACGCGGTCACCAGCGCCCCGCGGTGGGAGGCGACGGGCGGCCGCGGCCGGTCGGCCGGCAGCTCCAGCTCCTCGGGCAGTCCTTCCAGGGTGCGGGTCCAGTGGGCGAGCTGCCGGGCGTGCAGCGACTGCGGATCAGCCGGGTCGCCGAGCAGTTCCCGCTGCCAGATGGCGAAGTCCGGATACTGGAGGGTGAGTACGGGCCACTTCGGGTCCTGGTGGCGGACCCGGCCGGTGTAGGCGGCGGCGAGGTCCCGGATCAGGATGTCCAGGGACCGGCCGTCTCCGGCGATGTGGTGCAGGACGAGCAGCAGGTAGTGGTCCTGGTCCCCGTGGGCGAACAGGTGGGCGCGCAGCGGGAGGTGGGCCGTGAGGTCGAACGGCCGGCGCAGGGCTGCGGCGACGAGCCGCTCGCGCTCTCCCGTGGTGCAGGGGACCACGGGCAGGCCGGGTGCGACGGCTCCGGCGGCGAGCACCTGCTGCCGGGGCCGGCCGTTCTCGTCCGGGAAGAGCGTGCGGAGCGCTTCGTGCCGGTCCGTGACGTCCGCCAGGGCGCCGCCGAGCGCCGCGCGGTCGAGCCTGCCGCGCAGCCGCAGCCCCACGGGGATGCTGTACTGCGCGCCGTCCGCGCCGTCGCGGCCGAGGAACCACAGCCGCTGCTGGGCGTGGGACAGAGGGATCACAGCAATTCTCCGAGCTGGGATTCGAAGGTGTCGAGGTCCGCTTGGCTGATGTCGGCCAGCGACACGTCGGACGGGGTCAGTCCGGCCGCGCCGGGCCGGGCGGTGTAGCGGGCGAGGGCCCGCAGCATCGCGAACCACTCCTCGGCGAGGGCGCGGATCCGGGGGCCGGGGTAGGCGTTGCCGGCCCAGGTCCAGGTGGCGCTGAGGGTGAGTCCGCCGGGTCCCTCGTGGGCGGCCGCGTTGACCTCCACGGCATGGGCCATCGGGAAGCCCTCCTCCGCGTCGTCGAGGGCGAAGGCGTGCCCGGGGGCGGCGGACCAGTCCCCGTCGTCGCCCATCGGGAACCGGCCGAGGTAGTTGAAGCCGATCTCGGGGATCCCGCGCCGGGCGAGTCCCGGGCCGGTGTGCGAGTTGAGGTGGCGCAGCAGCCCGAAGCCGATGCCCTTGTCGGGAACGGCGCGCAGCTCCTCCTTGACCAGGCGCAGGGCGGCGCCCAGGGCGGGACCGGCGGCGCGGGCGTCGGCGGTGTCGGTCCGTCCCAGGTCGAGGCGGACCGGGTAGACGGTGGTGAACCAGCCGACGGTACGGGACAGGTCCAGGCCGTCGACCACGTCCTCCCGGCCGTGTCCCTCGACGTCGACGAGGACCCGGCCGCCGGCGGGGTCGTGGGCGGCGTCCTCCTCGGCGCCGCCGGGCAGTCCGCGGCGCCAGCTCAGCACCGCCAGAGCCAGGGCGGTCAGCAGGACGTCGTTGACGGTGCCGTTGACCAGGCCGGGGGCGGCCGTCAGCAGGGGCCCGGTGAACTCCGGCGGCAGGGTGAGCACATGGGTGTTCTGCCGGGTCTCGGGGTCGAGGCCACCGGGTTCGCGCACGCCGGCCAGCGGGGCGGGGGCCGTGCTCAGCACGTCGTTCCAGCGGGCGGCTTCCGCCATCCGGCGGCCCGAGGTGGCTTCGGCGCGCAGCAGGTCCGCCCAGTGCGCGAACGGGGTGTGCACCGGGTCGGGTGCCGGGGCCGCGCCCGCGGCCAGGGCGGCCCAGCAGCCGCGCAGGTCGTCCTGGAGGATGCGCCAGGACACCCCGTCGACGGCCAGGTGGTGGACGACCAGGGCGAGGCGTCCCCGGCGTCCGGGGCCGCGGTCGAGCAGTACGGCCCGCAGCACCGCCCCGTCCCGGGGCGAGAGCAGTCGGCGCGCGGTGCGCACGTGCCGGCGCATCAGGGCGGGCAGGTCCCCGTCGGCGACGCTGCGGGCGTCCACCCGCTCGACGAGCCCGGCGGCGGCCACCGTCCCGGGTTCGGGGATCTCGGCCGCCGGCACCGGCGTCGCGAGGCCTTCGGGCAGCCGCAGCCGCAGGACGTCATGGGTGTCGAGCAGGGCCTGTACGACGCGTTCGGCCGCCGGGGCGTCGAAGCCCGCCGGTGTCCGGACCACGAGCGACTGGTTGTAGCTGTCGACGGGGCCGTCCAGCTCGCCGAGCCACTCCATGATCGGGGTGGGGGCGAGCGGGCCGAAACGCCGTGGCGGCTGCACCGGCCCGCACTGCCGGCGGCCCCGGTCGTCCGTACGGGCCGCGGCGGCGAGGGCGCGGACGCTCTCGCTGCGCAGCACCTCGCGGGTGGTGACGACCAGGCCCGCCAGGCGGGCCCGGCCGACGACCTGGATGGCCTGGATGCTGTCGCCGCCGAGGCCGGTGAAGCTCTGCCCGGGGCCGACCGCGGGCAGGCCCAGGACTTCCGCGAACAGCGTGCGGAGGGTGGTTTCGCGGGCGGTCACCGGGGGGCGTTCCCGGAAAGGGCGGCGACCAGCGAGGCCGGCCGCATGTCGGTCCAGTTCTGCTCGACGTAGTCCAGGCAGCTCTGGCGCCCGTCGGGTCCGTGGACCAGGGTCCAGCCCGCGGGAACGGGCTGCGCGGCGGGCCACAGGGAGTGCTGGAGCTGCTCGTTGCGCAGGACGGTGTAGGAGGCCTGGTCGTTCTCGAAGGGGTTGCTCATGGGAAGTCACCTCAAGGTGTAGGGGTTCGGAAGGGAAGGGCGGAACTGCGGGGGCGGGCCGGTCAGCACCCGGGAGAGGGCGCGGGGCCCACGGACAGGCGCACCAGGCTGCGGGCGGCGTCGAGGGCCTCGGTGACCCGCTGCGGCTCGGCGTGCCGGGCGATGAGGTACCCGAGCCGGTCGCCGGCGTGCTGTGCGCGCCGTACGGGGGCGCCGGGGGCGGCGGTGACCGTGACCGCCTCGATGCCCTCGGTCCGGGCCGCCGCCCGGGTGCCTTCGACGGCCTCCAGGACCCCGTCGGCGTCGGCGAGCAGGAACTGGATGCCCGCGTGGCCCTCGTACGCGGCTTTCAGCTCGGGCGGCAGTCCGACGGCCACCCGCAGCTGCTGCTCCAGCAGCCGTACTCCGGTCGCGAGCCGGACCAGTTCGGGGATCATGCCGCCGGCCGGCCGGGGGTTGATCTCGATGACGGCGGGTCCTTCGGGGGTGAGTTTCACCTCGGTGTGGGTGGCGCCGAGGCGGACGCCGGCCGCTTCGAGTGCCGCGGTCACCGTCTCGGTGATCTGCTGCGCCACCCCGGCCGGGAGCGGCGCCGGGAACAGGTGGCGGTGCTCCACGAAGTGCGGGCTGCCCGTGACCGACTTGGCCGTGATGCCGACGCACTCGGTGCGCCCGTCCCAGGTGAACATCTCCACGCTGTACTCCGGCCCGTCGAGGTACTCCTCGACGAGTACGGTGCCCGCGGTCGGCATGCCGCGGACGTTGGTGGTGACGGCGAGGATCCGGGCGGCCTGGGCGGCGGCGGTGGCTTCGTCGGAGCAGAGCAGGACGCCGGTGGAGCCGGAGTCGTCGGCGGGCTTGACCACGCAGGGCAGTCCGGTGCGGGCCACGGCGCCGGCGGTCTGCGCCGGGTCCCGGACGATCGCGTACCGGGGCTGGCGCACTCCGGCGGTGTTCAGCGCGGCGCGCAGGGCGGACTTGTCACGGCAGACGGCCATCGCCTCCTCCGGGTTGCCGGGCAGACCGAGCCAGCGGGCCAGGGCAGCCACGGCCGGTACGTAGAAGTCGCTGGTGGTGGTGACGCCGGCGATCTCCTCGCGGCGGAAGCGCTCCTGGACCGCCGTGCGCAGCGCGACCGCCGAGTTGGTGTCACAGCGCACCACCTCGGCGCCGGTGGCGTCGAGGCCCCGGTAGCGGTCGGGGTCGCCGGTCAGCAGGACGGGTACGCAGCCGGTTTCCCGGGCCAGGTCGAGGGCCAGCATGCCGGTGCCGGTGGTGTTGGACTCCACGAACAGCAGACGGCGCCGGATCCCGGCGGGCGCCTCGTAGTCCCGGCGCGACCAGGTATGCGCGGTCGCCCCGGCGGGGACGGCGGCTGGCCGGGTGGCGCGCGGCACCTCCCGCAGGGCGTGGGCGGCCCAGTGCGCTTCGTCGTACACGGTGTCGGCGTAGCGGTCGCCCCGGTCGGGCAGGATGCCGACGATACGGGTGCCCGGCTCGGCCCGCTCCGCGAGGTCGCCCAGCACCCGGTAGACGGAACCCGAGGTGTTGCCGCCGAAGATCTGCTGCTCGCGGGCCAGGTCCCAGGCGGCCGCGAAGGCCTCGTGGTCGTTGAGCCAGTGCACCTCGTCGACGAGCGGGCGGTCGAGGTTCGCCGGCAGCAGGCTGTTGCCCAGTCCGCTCTGCAGGCGCTGGGGTACGTCGGGCTGGCCGAAGAGGGCGCTGCCGACGCAGTCGACGCCGACCACCCGCAGCCCGGGCAGGGTCTCCTTGACGGCGCGGGCCGTGCCGCACAGCGAGCCGCCGCTGCCGACCGCCCCGGCCAGGACGTGGAACTCGCCGAGGTCATCGATCAGTTCGGCGGCGAGCCCGCGGTAGGCGCCGGGGTTGTCGGGGTTGGTGTACTGCTGCGGCCAGAACGCTCCCGGCAGTTCGCGCATCAGCTCGGCGAGCCGCTCCAGGCGGGCGCTCTGCCAGCCGTGGCTGGTCATCGCCTCGACGACGTGCACCCGGCAGCCCAGGGCGCGCAGTTTGGCGAGGGTGACGGGGTCGATGCGGGGGTCGGTGACGATGTGCACGTCGTGGCCGAGCGCCCGGCCGACCAGCGCCACGCCGAGGGCCATGGTGCCGGAGGAGCTCTCGATGACGGGGGCTCCGGGCGCGAGGACGCCGAGCCGGCGGGCCTCGAAGAGGATGTTGCGGGCGACCCGGTCCTTCATGGCGAACAGGTTCTGCAGTTCCAGCTTGGCGTAGACCTGCACCCCGCGTGCCTCGCCCAGGCGGAGCCGGACCAGCGGGGTCCGGCCTATCGCATCGGTGATGGTGTCGTACAGCATGGTCAGGTCTCCAGCTCGGGAAGTCGGTCGGGAGCGGTGGTGGCCGCCGCGGGGGTGGCAGGGGTGGCGGGCGGTTCCGCTGCGGGTTCGCCGTGGGCCGGGGTCCAGCGGTCGCCGGCGCCGAGCGAGCGGTGCACGGACACCTCCCCGCCGAGGGGGGCGCAGGCGGTCCGGATCCGGTCGGTCTTCGCGGACAGCTCCGGGTCGGCCGCGTCCAGGAGGACGCCGAGCATGGTGCCGCTGTGGGCGAGCACCAGCCCGAGGCCGTCGACCTCGCGGCACACGGCTCGCAGGTCGCGCAAGCCGGAGCGGGCCCGCCGCGCGGCGTTCATCTCCGCGCTGCGGGTGGCGACGGCGCCGACCTCGGGCAGGTCCGCGCCGGCGATCGCGGCGGCGAGCCGGTCCAGCAGCCGGGCGTACTCCCCCCGTTCGTCCGGGCCGATCGCCCGGGCCCGGAGGTTGTGGGCGACCGTGTCGACCTGGCCGCCCTCGTCGTGGGCGACGACGGCGAGCGGCGGCAGGACTCCGAGCCGGCGGCGCAGCCGCACCTCGCGGTGGTGGAAGGCGACGATCTCGTCGTACATCACCCCGTCGGCCGGTTCTATGCCGCGCAGGAACGCCTCCGTGCGGTCCGGGCCGAAGGACCGCCCGAAGGCGGCCCCGACGGCCCGCACGGTGGCCACCAGATCGGCGGAGGAACTGGCCAGCCCCTTGCCCTCGGGCAGCCCGCCGCCGATCTCCAGCAGGCCGCCGCCCTCGACTCCGAGCGAGGCGAGGACCACTTCGGCGACGCGCCGGGACTTGCCCTTGTGGGCGGGGTGGACGCGCACGCCGCGCTGTCCGGGCCGGTGGCGGAAGGTGGCGGTGGCCCAGCGGGCCAACGGGAAGGTGACCAGGAAGTCGCCGTCGGGCTCGGGCAGCGCGCCTTGGAGCAGTTCCCCGAACGTGCCGAAGGCGTGGCCGACGGCGGGTGCGGGCGGCCCGGGTTCAGTGCCCGGGGTGTACGTCGTTGCCGACAGCATCGCGGCCCTCCTCCGTTCCGGTCGTGCGGTCCTGGGCCCGGGCCGCTCCGTACAGCTCCCGGTCCCGCTCCTCGGCTCCGGCGCGTACGGCGCGGGCCCGCCGCGCCCAGTCGGCGCGCAGCAGTTCCAGCTCGTCCTGCTGGGCTCCCAGCAGTTCGCGTACGGAGGCGGGGCGGGCGGAGCCGGCGGAGACCATGCGCTCCAGCCCGAGGTCCACGTCGAAGGCGGCGGCGAGCAGGGCCTTCGGGGCGGTGAGGACGACGCCGTGGGCGGCGGCGGCCTCGGTCAGCAGGCCGGGCTCCCCCGGTGCGGGGGCGGCGCCGGCCGCGGCGGCGAGCACGACGTACTTGCCGGCGATCACCTGTGCGGTGCGCCAGGGCACCCGCTCGGTCAGGGTGAGGGCGTTGGCCAGGCTGAAGCCGCCGAGGAACTCCCGCTCGCACGCGGCGCGCATCGCGTCGGGGCGGAAGGCCAGCCGGCGCAGCACCTCGGTGAGCAGGCGGACGGTGCCGTGCGCCGAGTCGAAGGCGTTCAGCAGGTGGGTGCCGGCCTCCTTGGAGACCTCGACCAGATTGCAGAAGGGGGTGTTGCGCTGGCCGAGCAGCACGTCGAGGTGGAAGGCGGCCAGGTGTGCGGTGCGCCCCCGGATGCGTTCCAGGACCGGGTAGTTCTTCTTCTGCGGCATGGCGGAGGAGATGCCGGACAGCTCGTCGGGCAGCTCGATGAAGCCGTATTCGCTGCTGCCCCAGGTGAGCAGGTCGGTGGTGAAGCGGCTGAGTGCGGTGCCGAGGAGGCTCAGCTCCGCGGTGAGTTCGGCGCTCCAACGGCGCGAGGCGACCGCGGTCAGGGCGTGCGGCTGCGGTCGGGAGAAGCCGAGCAGCCGGGCCATCCGGTCGCGGTCCCAGGGCAGTTCCTGCCCGGCCATGGCGCCGGCGCCCAGCGGGCAGGCGTCGATGCCGTCGTACGCCTGCACCAGCCGGCGCTGGGTGTGCAGGAGGTGCTCGGCGACTGCGGCCAGGTAGAAGCCGGGGGTGATGACCTGCGCGGCCTGGAAGTGCGTGTAGCCGGGCATGGGGAGCTCGCAGGTGGCCCCGGCCAGCTGCGCCGTCACCGAACCGAGTTCCAGCAGGGCTTCGGCGAACCGGCTGAGCTGGTCGCGTCCGTACATCACCTGGGCGCATGACTGGAGGTCGTTGCGGCTGCGGTCCACGTGCCAGCGGACGACCGGGCGGGGCAGTCCGGCCTCCACGTGGCGTTCGAGGGCGAAGGCGATGTCCGACATGTTGGCGCCGGGTTCGGCGGTGAGGGTACCGGCTCCGACCCCGTCCAGGCGGCCCGCGATGTCCCGGGCCTCGTCGGCGGTGACCAGGTCCATCCGGGCGTACTCGGCGGTGAGGGTCTTCTCGATGGCGACGTAGTGGTGCAGCAGGTGGCGGGATTCGAACCTGAACTGCGGGTCGAGCACCTCGTCGTGCAGCAGTTCGCTCGGGCCGCTGCGGATGCGGCCGCTGAGCGCGGCGGTGGGTCCCGGGACTTCGCTCGTCACGTGGTGGTGTTCCGTTCTGGTCTGGTGCGGTGCGGTTCGCGGCACGGCGGGAGGGCCGCCGCCCGCGGGTGCGCCGCGGGCGGCGGTCGGAAGGGGGGACGCGCGGGCGGTCTAGTGCTGTGGCCGGGAAGGTTTGCCGGGTTGCGGTGTTCGGTGCGGTGCATCGCAAGGCGGAGGGCCGCGGCTCGTACTGGACGTACTTGCGCGGTCCGACAACGTGGCGAGGTGCCGTGCCGGGCGCCGCGACCCGGTGGACCTTTCCGGTCACCGCACTAGCGGGCGTCCGCCGCGTCGAGCGCGGCGCGGACGGCTTCCGCCACGCCGGCGGCGTGCGGGAGCCGGATCATCCCGTAGTGGTCGGTCGGGGCCTCGTACGCCGTGAAGCCCTCCGGAACCCGGGCGGCCCACCGCTCGACGGCGCGGTCGGCGGCGCCGGTCGCGCTCTGGTGGAAGTGGACGGGGCCCCGGCCCACCGGAGGCCGGTACCGGGCGGCGGCCAGCAGGCCGGTCCGGAAGACCCCGTAGTAGCGGGCCAGTTCGGCCGCTTCCACGCCGGGTGCGATGCCGCTGCGCGCCACCTGTCCGGCGAGCACCCCGATCCGGCCGGCGGCGGTCGGCTGCGCGGACAGTGCGGTGCGCAGGGCCGCCCGCGCTTCCTCCCCGGGGTCGGTGCCGGCGGAGCGGGCCAGGTCCTCGTGGAACCACTCCAGGAGGGCGCACTCGTCGTCGGGCACCCGGTCCGGCTCGGGATAGGCGGTGTCCAGGAGGGTGAGGGTGGCCACCTCCGCGCCCGCCGCCCGCAGTTGGGCGGCCATCTCGTAGGCGAGCAGTCCGCCGAAGGACCAGCCGGCCAGGTGGTAGGGCCCGGTGGGGCGGATCCGGCGCAGGACGGCCACATGGGCGGCGGCCAGTTCCGCCACCGAGGCGGTCCCGGTGCCGTCCGCCGTGGCCGGGGCCTCCTCGGCGTCCGCGGCGGTGGGGGCGAGCCCCGGCGCCGTCAGTCCGTAGACGGGCCGTTCCCGGCCCAGGGCGCCGGCGAGCGCGCGGTAGCAGAAGACGTGCCCGCCGATCGGGTGGACGAGGAAGAGCGGGTCGCGCTCCCCGTCGGGCTGGATGCGCACCACCGGGTCCGTGGTGGCGCCCCGGTGCCGGTCGCGCAGCAGTCCTGCCTGCCGGGCCACCGTCGGGTGCTCCATGACGGCCTGCACCCCGAGGCGTTCGCCGAACTCCCGGTTGATCCGCCCGATGAGCCGCAGGGCCAGGATGGAGTGCCCGCCGGCGGCGAAGAAGTCGTCGTGGACGCCGGCCTGGCCGGTGTCGAGGAGCTGTTCCCAGATGCCGACGAGCCGTGACTCGGTCTCGTCGCGGGGCGGCGCCGGCAGCCTCCCGCCGCGGGCGCCGGCGGGTTCCGGATCGGGCAGCGCGGCCCGGTCGAGCTTGCCGTTGGCCGTCAGCGGCAGCGAGTCGAGACGGACCCAGGCGCCGGGGACCATGTACTGCGGCAGCCGGTCGGCTGCGTGCAGGGCCAGGTGCGCCGGGTCGGCGGCGCCGTCCGGGAAGACGACGTAGGCCACGAGCCGGTCGCCGCGCGCCAGGACGGCGCAGGCGCGCACCGCCGGGTGTTCGGCCAGGACCGCTTCGATCTCGCCGGGTTCCACCCGCAGTCCCCGGATCTTCACCTGGTGGTCGGTGCGCCCCGCGTACTCGATGGCGCCGTCCGCCCGGTACCGGGCCAGGTCACCGGTGCGGTAGAGGCGGCGGACCGTCCCGTCGGGAGCGGTGTGCTCGATGAAGCGTTCCGCGGTGAGGTCCGGGCGGCCGTGGTAGCCCTCGGCCAGGCCGACTCCCTCCAGGAGGAGTTCGCCCGTCACCCCCAGGGGGACTTCGGCGAGCCGGGAGTCCAGGATGTGGGTGCGCATGTTCGCGATCGGCCGGCCGATGGGGACCGTGTCCCCGCCGTCGGGACGGCAGTGCCAGGAGGTGACGTCGACGGCAGCCTCGGTCGGCCCGTAGAGGTTGTGCAGCTTGACTCCGGGAAGCAGTCGCAGGAACCGGTTCTGCACGTCGAGCGGCAGGGCCTCCCCGCTGCACACCACCCGGGTCAGTCCGGCGGCTCCCGCGACGGCCTCCGGGTCGTCGAGGAACACGCTCAGCATCGAGGGCACGAAGTGTGCCGTGGTGACGGACTCGGAGCGCAGGAGCTCGGCCAGGTAGGCCGGTTCGCGATGGCCCCCCGGTCGGGCGACGACGATCGTGGCGCCGGTCAGCAGCGGCCAGAACAGCTCCCACACGGAGACGTCGAAGGTGTACGGGGTCTTGTGCACCACCCGTTCCCCCGGCCGCAGGGCGTACTCCTCCTGCATCCACAGCAGCCGGTTGGCGATCGCCCGGTGCGAGACCACGACGCCCTTGGGCTTGCCGGTCGAACCCGAGGTGAAGATCATGTACGCCGGATCGTCGGGGGCGGCGTGCCGTACGGGCCCGGTCGGCGGGCGGTCGGCGTCGCCGTGGTCAGCGTGGTCGCCGTCGCTGCCGTCCGGGCGGACGACGGCGGCTCCGGCGGCGCGCAGCGGCGCCTCCCAGCGGCCGTCGGCCACCACCGGGCCGATCCCCGCCTCGGCGACCAGCGCCAGGACCCGCGCCCGCGGGTGATCCGGGTCCAGCGGCACGTACGCCGCACCCGACTTCAGGACGGCCAGCAGGGCGACCGGCAGCTCCAGGGAGCGGTCCAGCAGCAGTCCGACGAAGGAACCGGGGCCGGCCCCGGCCGCCCGCAGCCGGACGGCGAGCCGCTCGGCGGCCTCGTCCAGTGCCCGGTAGCTCAGCTGGTCGCCCTCGAAGCGGACGGCCGGCGCGTTGGGGGTCGCGCGGGTCTGCTCCTCGATCAGCCGGGTCAGGACGTGCGGCCGGTCGTAGCTCCGGCCGGTGTCGTTCCACCGCGCGAAGCGGTCCCGTTCGGCCGCGGACAGCAGCCCGCGGCCGCGGGCGCCGCCGTCCGGGGTGTCCGCCAGGTCCTGGAGGGCGGCGGTGTAGTAGCCGTGGACGGCGGCGATCTGCGCGGCGGAGAACTGCGCCGCGTCGAAGCGCAGGCCGAGTTCCAGGAGCTCGCCGCCGGGTGTGCGGGAGAACTCGGCCCCGAAGGCGAAGTCCGTACTGGCTTCACCGGTCTCTTCCAGGACGGCGAACGCGGCGTCGCCGGGCCCGTCGCGCTCGATGTGGAAGTGCGTGAAGTTGAAGAAGGTCTCGAAGAGCGGGGTGCCGCCGGTCGTGCGCAGGATCTCGGCGAGCGGGAACCGGCGGTGCTCGTGGACGGCCACCTCCAGCTCCGCGACGTGCCGGACGAGCCCGCGCCAGGTCTGCCCGGCCGCGTCCAGGTCGACCCGCAGCGGCAGGGTGTTCAGGAAGGCCCCGATCACCTTGTCCGCGTCGGCCTCCTCGGGGCGGCCGTTGTGCACGACTCCGGTGGTCACGTCGGTGCTGCCGCCGAGCAGGGCCATGACGCGCACGTGGGCGGCGAGCAGGACGGTGCGCAGCGGTGCGCCCAGTTCGGCCGCCACGGCGGCCAGCCGCTCCTGGAGTCCGGCCGGCAGCGGCCGCAGGCACCAGTCCATCCGGGCCGGACCACCGCGGGCCTCGGGCCGGGGCAGGCGGGCGACGGAGGCGCCGGCCGTCCGCGCGGTCCAGAAGGCCCGCTGGGCCGGGTCGGCCAGGGCAGCGCGCTCCAGCGCGACGAACGAGGCGAAGCGCGACCTCGGGCCGCCGGCGGACGGCGCCGGGCGTCCGGCGCCACCGGAGTCGCCGCTCACGTCGGTGTGGCCGGTCCCGTCGGTGTGTTCCGCCGAGCAGAGCTCCGCGTAGACGGAGCTGAGTTCGGTGAACAGCGACCGCTCGCTCCAGCCGTCCATGACGGCGTGGTGCTCCGCGATGAAGAGGTGGAAGTCCTCGTCCGAGCGCCGCTGGACGTGGAAGCGCATCAGCGGGGCGCGGTCCCAGTCGAAGGGGCGGCCGCGCTCCGCCGCGTAGCGGGCCGCGATCGCCGTCTCCCGGGCCTGCGGGTCCAGTCCGCCGAGGTCCTCGAAGGTGATCTCGGGCCGGGCCCCGCGGTGGACGAGTTGCAGGGGTTCGCCGAAGCCGTTGAGGTCGAAGGACGTACGGAGCATCTCGTGGCGCGCGGCGACCGCCGCCACCGCGCGCCGCCAGGCGTTCTCCGAGTAGGGAGCCTTGACGTGGTAGGAGGCGACGTTGTGGTAGGTCCGCCCGCCGGCGGCGGGCAGGTCGCTGTGGAACAGCATGCCGGCCTGGAGCCGGGTCATGGGATAGGCGTCTTCCAGCCCGTCCGGGAGCGCCGCCCGGTCCCGCTCGGCGACCAGCGAGAACGGCTCGTACGGGGCCTGCGGGTGCCCCGGGCCGGCCGCCGCCGGGTCCTCCACCACCACGCTGGGCGCGAGGGCGCGGACCGTCTGGTGGCGCATCAGGTCGACGACCGCGAAGCGCATGCCGCGCTCCCGGGCGCGGGCCAGCACCTGGAGGGAACGGATGGAGTCCCCGCCGAGGGAGAAGTAGTTGTCCTCGGCGCCGACCCGCTCGTGGCCCAGCACTTGCCCGAGGATCTCGGTGAGCGCCGTCTCGACGGGGCCGCGCGGCGGCTCGTACGACCGGGCCGGTGCCAGGCCGGCGGTGCCGGGTGCGGGCAGCTTGCGCCGGTCGACCTTTCCGTTGGCGGTGAGCGGGAAGGCGGGCAGCGTGACGAAGGCGCCGGGGATCATGTACGCGGGCAGGCGTTCGGCCAGGTGGGCGCGCAGGGCCTCCACGGTGGGGCCCGTGGGGCCCCCGTCCGTGCCCGGTACGGCGAGGTAGCCGACCAGGGTGTCGGAGCCGGCGCCGTCCCGGGTGACGAGCGCGACCGCGGCGTCGACCAGCGGGTGGCTGGCGAGGGCCGCCTCGACCTCGCCGAGCTCGATGCGGAAGCCGCGCAGTTTCACCTGGCCGTCGATCCGGCCGAGGTATTCGAGGTCGCCGTCGGGCAGCACCCTGGCGAGGTCGCCGGTGCGGTACAGCCGCTGCCCCGCACCGGCGATGCCGGTGGCGCCGGCCTCCGCGGCGTCCGTGCCGGTCGCCGTGCCGTCGGCCGGGAAGCGCTCGGCGGTGAGCGCCGCGCGGTGCAGATAGCCGCGGGCCAGGCCCGCGCCCGCGACGAACAGCTCGCCGACGGCGCCGCGCGGCACGGCGCGGCCGCGCTGGTCCAGGAGGTGGAGGCGCAGGTCGGGGATGGGTACGCCGATGACGCTGCCCCGGCCCTCGGCCGCGTCGCGGGCGGTGAGCGGCCGGTAGGTGACGTGCACGGTCGTCTCGGTGATCCCGTACATGTTGACCAGGCGCGGGCGGGTGTCGCCGTGGCGCCGGAACCAGCCGGCGAGCGCGCTGACGTCCAGCGCCTCGCCCCCGAACACGACGTGGCGCAGCGCGAGTCCCGGGTCGTCGGCGGTCCGCCGGTCCGCGTACTCCTCGTCCGCGCGGGCCAGCTGGTAGAAGGCCGAGGGGGTCTGGTTGAGGACGGTGACCCGCTCGTCGCGCAGCAGCCGGTGGAACTCCTCGGGCGAGCGGCTGGTGGCGTACGGCACCACGACGAGGCGGCCGCCGTGCAGCAGGGCGCCCCACAGCTCCCAGACGGAGAAGTCGAAGGCGATGGAGTGGAAGAGCGTCCAGACGTCGTCGGGGCCGAAGCCGAACCAGTGGTCGGTCGCCGTGAACAGCCGGGTGATGTTGCGGTGGGGTACGAGGGTGCCCTTGGGCCGGCCGGTCGAGCCCGAGGTGTAGATGGCGTAGGCGAGCTGGTCGGGGGTGACCGTGACGGCGGGGGCGGTCTCCGGTTCGGCGGCGAGTTCGGCGTCGGCGGCGAGGTCGACGGTGTGCAGGGAGGGCGCGTCCCACAGCGGCCGGGTGTCCGTGGTACCGACGACGTGGCCGAGCCGGGCGTCGCCGATGATGTAGCGCAGTCGCTCGGACGGGTTGTCGGGGTCGAGGGGCAGGTAGGCGCCGCCCGCCTTGAGGATGCCGAGCAGGCCGGTGACGAGGTCGGCGGAGCGGCGGACGCAGAGCCCGACCAGGGTGTCGGGGCCGACGCCCTGCCTGATCAGCCGGTGCGCGACCTGGTTGGCCCGCCGGTCCAGTTCGCCGTAGGTGAGCCGGGTGGAGCCGTGGACGAGGGCCACGGCGTCCGGGGTGCGGGCGGCGTGTTCGGCGAAGCGCTCGTGCGCGCAGCCGGGGCCGGCCTCACCGGGGCGGGCCGGCTGCGGGGAGCTGAGGCCGGCCCGTTCGCGGGCGGAGAGCATGGGCAGCCGGCTGACGTGCTCGTCGGGGCGTTCCGTGGCCGCGTCCAGCAGCCGGGTGTAGTGGCGGGCGAACTGCTCGATGGTGGCGGCCTCGAACAGGTCGGCGCGGTACTCCAGCCGGCAGCGCAGCGCGGTGCCCGTGCGCACGACGTCGAAGGTGAGGTCGAACTTGGCGGTGCCGGGCGGGCCTTCGAGCAGCCGGGCGCGCGGTCCGGGCAGCCCGTCGGTCATCCCGCCTTCGTCGTGGAAGCCGAACATGACGTCGAACAGGGGCGGGCCGTCGTCGGTGCGCTCGGGGCCCACCTGCTCGACGATCCGCTCGAAGGGGAGGTCCTGGTGGTCCTGCGCGTCCAGGACCGTGTCCCGTACCCGCTCCAGGTGCTCGCGGAAGGCGGGGTCGTCGCTGAGGTCCGCGCGCAGGACGAGGGTGTTGACGAACAGTCCGACGGTGTCCTGGAACTCCTCGCGGTTCCGGTTGGCCACCGGGGTCGCGACCAACACGTCCTCGGTACCGGTGTAGCGGCTCAGCACCACCTGGAAGGCGGCGAGCATGGCCGTGTACGGAGTGCTCCCGGTGGCGCGGCAGAGCGTCTGCATCCGGGCCAGGACGGCAGCGGGGACCTCGAACCCGTACGTCGCGGCGGCCCCGCGCTCGGGGTCGCCGGCCGCTGCGGGCCGCTTGTCGCGGGGCAGCGGGGCGACGGGGAGTTCGCCGTCCAGCTGCCGGGCCCAGTGTTCGAGCTGCTGCCGTGCGCCCCCGGTGTGCAGCCACTCGTCCTGCCACTCGGAGAAGTCGGCGTACTGGAACCCGGGCTCCGGCAGCGGGTCCGCGCCGGCGTCCGCGCTCAGGGCCGCGTAGTCGGTGAGGAGTTCGCGGATCAGGATGGCGGACGACCAGCCGTCGCCGGCGATGTGGTGCATGCCCAGGGCGAGTACCGCGCCGGTGCCGTCCCGCCCGGCGTCCTCCCGGGTGTGCAGCAGCGCGGCCCGGAAGAGCGGGCCGGTACGCAGGTCGAAGGGCCGGTGGTGCTCGGCGGAGATCCACCGCGCGACCTCCTCGGGGGTGCGGGCCGTGCCCGTCGACCAGTCCAGCCGCGCGGCGGCGTCGACGCACTGGAGCAACTGCCCGTCGCGCAGCTCGAAGCGGGTGCGCAGGGCTTCGTGCCGGTCCAGCAGCTGCTGCGCGCACTGGCGGAGGATGCCGGGGTCCACCTCGCCGTCGAGGGCGTAGAACACCGGCATGTGGTAGGTCGGCCTGCCCTCCTCCATCTCGTGGAGGAAATACATCCGCTGCTGGGCGCGCGATGCACGGAACACGCTGACCGACGGCTCGGTGGGCCGGCCGGTCGGATCCTGAGTGGCCAAGACAACTCCCTCGGCCGCACGCCGCTGCGGACGCGCGGCGCTGACTCCGCTTGCTTGCACCTCCACCGTATGGACGGCCCGCCGCCGCGATAAGTCCCGTTTCGCCGGTCCCTGTTTCCCGGGACAGGCCGCCTCCGGAAGGAGGTCCGTCCCGGGAACGGCAGTGGGAGGCGGGGCCGCTGCCCCGCCTCCCACCCGGCCGGCGGCCGTCCGGATCCGGGCGGCCGGCTCCGTCAGTGCGCCGTGATCTGCTGGAGCGCGGCGCCCTGGTAGCGGGCACCGGCGTTCCACAGGATGAAGGAGTTCATCTTGTTGGCCGCCGCGGCCTTGATCTGCTCGGCCACCTCGGCGGGCCCGTAGGTGCTGCCCATCGAGAAGTCCTGGAGCCAGGGCACGATTTCGGTCTGCGTGCCCTTCGCCTGGCGGGCGAAGTCGGCGAGCGAGCGCTGCACGATCGCGTACGGGGCGGTGTCGGGCTGTGCGACGCCGTACTCCCCCGGCCCCCAGTGGGACGGGTAGACCATCGGTGCGATGTAGTCGGTGACCTTGACCAGCGCCCCGATGTCCTGGGCGATCTCGGTGGGCCGGGTGGCGGCGATGCCGAAGACCGAGACGCCGAGGTACTTGGCGTGCGGACGCAGCGCGGTCCGGGTGTCGGCGACGAACGAGGTGATGGACTGCTCGGGCGTGGCGCTGCCGATGCCGGGGAAGCGCATGTGCGTCAGCGGGCCGTCCGGGCGGCGCACGTAGTCGTAGAGGATGTCGTCGAAGCCGAGCCGGGCCGCTTCGACGGCGAGGTCCTGGTTGTACTTGCGGACCGCGGGGTTGGCGAAGTTGGTGAAGGACAGGGCGCCGTAGTGGCCGCCGTCGTAGGGCTGTCCGCCCGGGGTCAGCACGAGCTGGTCGCGCTGGCCGGCCTTCCAGGAGGCCGCGGCGAGCTTGGGGTCGCGGAAGGCCACGATGCGGCCGATGACCTGGGCGCCCGCGGCGTGGATCTCGGCGATCGCCTTGCGGGCGTCGTAGTAGCCCTTCGCCGCGCCGATCCGGCGGGCCAGTGGCACCTGGGACGCGTACCCGACCTCGCCGTCCTCGTCCTTGACGTCCAGCTCGACGGCGTTGAGCTTGCCGCTGCGGACCAGGGCCAGGATGCCGCCGCGCAGCGTGTCGTCGCCCCAGCCGATGGCGGTGATGTGCGCGGCCCGGATCAGGGGGCGGCGTCCCCGGCCGGACACGTTCTTGGTGGTGGTGTTCCCGGCGCGGTCCACTGCGGTGACCGTCACGAGGGGGGTGCCCTTCGGCATCGTGATTTTGAAGGCCCCGGCCTTGTCGAGGGGCACCTTCTTGCCGTTGACGGTCACCTCGGCGTCCTTTGAGGCGTTGCCGGTGATGGTCACGGGGGCGGCGGCGTTCTTGATCTGGGGGTCGGCCACCTTCAGCTCGGGGGCGGTGGCGTCCACACTGAAGCCGAGGGTCTTGCGGTACGAGGCGAAGGGGAGACTGCTGTCGCCCTCCACCACCAGCGTGTGCCGGCCCTCCTTGAGGTGCGTGAGGCCCAGTCTGAGGCGGGCGCCCTCGGCGGTGACGGGGACCGCCGCGCCGTCCAGGGTGGCGTGCAGGTTCTCCCTGCCGCCGGCCTCGTCGGCGGCGAGGTAGGCGCTGACCTGCGCGGCCTTGCGCCCGTCGAGGACGGCGCCGTCGCCCAGACCCTGGATGGCCGGACCCGGCGCGAGGAACGTCCAGGCTCCGACTCCCGCTCCGGCCAGCGCGAGCGCCCCGGTCGTCGCTATCAGGGCGCCCTTACGGGCTGGGCGGCGGAGGGAGGGGATCGGGTTCGATATGCGTATGGGCGACATCATGACGTCCTTCGTGCCGTGGGCCGGATGCTGCCTCCATTCATTGCCGCACGGTGTGCCGGTCGTCCCTTTCCGCCCGTATTTCATACGAACGGCGGCGTTCCGTCCCGGCGTGGCGGCTACGCCACCCAGGGGACAGTGCGGTATCCGGGCTCCTCCCGCAGGTAGGTATGGCGCGACACGTCCGCCTTGGAGGGCTTCTCATGCGCCACCCGCTCATCCCGCTCGGCGCCCTGGCCGGCGCCGCCCTGCTCGTCTCCGGCTGTTCCACCGGACCGTCACCGGCCGCCGGGGAACGCCGTGCGGCCGCCCCCCGGGCGGCGGTCAGCCCGGCCGCCGCGAAGGCCCCGGCCGAGGTCGGCGCCAATGAACTCGGCCAGGTGCCGGTGCTGATGTACCACCAGCTCACCGAGAAGCCGGCCAGCGTCTACGACCGCACCCCGGCCGATTTCCGGGCCGAGCTGGAGCGCCTCGCCCGCGAGGACTACGTACCGGTGACCGCCCGGGACTTCCAGACGGGCCGCATCGACATCCCGGCCGGCACCCACCCGGTGGTCCTCACCTTCGACGACTCGACCAACAGCCAGGTGCGCCTCGGCCCGGACGGCACCCCGGCCCCGGACACCGCCGTCGCCATCCTGGCGGAGACGGCGAAGAAGCACCCGGCGTTCAAGCCGGTGGCGACGTTCTTCGTCAACGCGGACGCCTTCTCCGCCACGGGCTCCGCCAAGGCCCTGACCTGGTTGAAGGAGCACGGGCACGAGGTCGCCAACCACACCGACCGACACGAGAACCTGCGCTCCCTGGACCAGGCGGGCGCGACGCGGGCGATCTACGCCGGACAGCAGGCGATCGAGAAGGCCGCGCCGGGGACCCGGGTCACCTCGCTCGCGCTGCCCTTCGGTGCCATGCCGCAGCCGGAGGGCGTCGCCGTACGGGGAACCGGCTACCGCTACGACGGGGTGTACCTCGTCGGGGCCAACCCCTCGGTCTCGCCGTTCGCCAAGGCGTTCACCCCCGGCGCGATCCCCCGGATCCGCTCGGCGGGGCCCAAGGACGAGGACGCCGAGTTCGGCTCGTCGCGCTGGCTGGACAAGCTCGCAGCCGGGAAGAACCGCTACGTCTCCGACGGCGACCCGGACACCGTCGCCTTCCCGAGCGCCTCGCGGAACGAACTGGCACCGGCCTTCGCCAAGCGCGCCCGGCCGTACTGACCCGCTGGGGGCGCGGCCGTGGGGGTGCGCTGTCCGGCCACGGACGACATGCGTAGCAGGGACGGGATCCCGGGGACGGGATCCCGGGGACGGGATCCGGGAGCCCGGGCCTATCCGCCTGTCCCTCCGGGGCCGTGCTCCCGCAGCCCTTTGATGACCTTCACCAGAGCCGCTGCGGCGTGGAAGAGCGTGGTCGCCCCCAGCAAGACGGCTCCGAAGACGATCCACCCGTCCAGTTGCGGCTCGGCCCTGTGGTGCCGGGCCGGCTCACCACCCGGTTCGGGCGCGGCCGGTGGCTCTCCTCCCAGCATCTCCCTGACGATCTCCACGGAGCCCGCGACGGCGTGGAAGAACGCTCCCGCCGCCATCGTCGCGGCACCGATGAAGAGCCAGCCCGCCCGGCCGATCTCCTCCGGGGGCTGCGCCAGTGTGGCCATCGCTCTGCGGTGTCCGATGCGGTGCATCCGGTCCGCCTCCTTCACCTTCGGGCATCTGTGGCTGCGCGGACTGGGGCGCCAGTACCTGTAGGCCGGTAAGCGGGCTGCAACTGCGGCGGGGCCCGTTCTCGAGCGGGCTCGGCACGCCGAGGCGGTGCACCAGCGAGGCTGAGGTGGCGTTGCAACCCGGATACGTGTTCGCTGCTTCCGGGTTCGGCGACGGGGGCGGCGGACGCCGTCACCATTCGAATCGCCGGCCCCCAATAGCTTACTTCCGGCCCTTCGCGCCCGCACATGCGGACCTGCTCGTGCGGCCGCGGCAGGAATTCAGAGGGGCCGGTGCCCGCAGGTCGGCGGCCAGGGCGGGGCGGCGCCGTGGCGGGCCGCGCGGGGTGCTTCCGTCCCGGCGGCGGCTGCGGCTCGCGGCCGGTGACCCAAGAGGGCGTATCCGGCGTGTCACCCGTGCCGGACCGCCCTGATCTGGAGGTTCTCGGTGAGAGTGGCTCTCCGGTGAGCACGGGACAGCCGTGGGCGGAGGTTACCTGATGGGTGGGCACGGCAGTGGGCAGCCCACGGGCGGCACACCACGGCACCCCGGGAGACACGCGTCCGGGGGCGCCGACGGCGCGCCGACCGGCCGCCCGTCGGGGAGCGCCGCTCCACCCGGGAAGCCCGCCGCCGCCGAGAAGACGAAGGCGGGGCCGGTGGCCCGGGTACGCGCACTCGTGGCGTCCGCCGGGTCCGCGGGCCCTCCCCCGGGACCCGCGCGTCCGGGGTTCTGGCGCAGCCCCCTGCGGGGGCCGTGGCTCACCGCGGTGTTCGGGCTGGTCCTGCTGTGCGGGATCACCGTGCTGTTCGTGACCGGTCTGCTGTCGTACGCGGCGTACAACCCGGATCTGGCGGCGGTCAACGACGAGACTCCCGACAAGGGATGGCTCGGCTTCTACCTGTTCTCCTGGCCGACTTCCCCGTACTGGCTCTACCGGCTGACCCAGGGCGTCCACGTAACGCTGGGGATCGTGCTCGTGCCGGTACTGCTGGCGAAGCTGTGGTCGGTCATTCCGAAGCTGTTCGAGTGGCCTCCGGTCCGCTCGGTGGGCCACGCCCTGGACCGGGTGTCCCTGCTCCTGCTGGTCGGTGGCGCCGGCTTCGAGTTCGTCACCGGGATCCTCAACGTACAGCTGCACTACATCTTCCCCGGGTCCTTCTACACGCTGCACTTCTACGGGGCGTGGGTGTTCATCGGCGCCTTCGTGGTCCACGTGTCGTTCCGGCTGCCCAGGGCGCTGCGGGCCGTCGGGCGCCGTCCGGGCGGACCCTCGGCGGGTTCCGAGGAGGCCGCCGGGCTGGTGTCGCCGCGGCCGGCGGCGCCGAGCATCTCGCGCCGGGGCGCCGTGGCCATGGTCGGCCTCGGGTCGGTGGCCCTGCTGGTGGTCACGGCGGGGCAGAGCGTCGGCGGATGGTGGCGGCGGACCGCGCTGCTGGCACCGCACGGCCGGGACCCGGGCCGGGGCCCGAACGGCTTCCAGATCAACAAGACCGCCGCCTCGGTCGGCGTCCGGCCCAGTGACATCGGTCCTGCCTGGCGGCTGACCGTACGCGGCGCCGGACGGCAGGTGGACCTGACGTACCAGCAGCTGCTGGCCATGCCGCAGCACGAGTCGGCCCTGCCGATCGCCTGCGTGGAAGGCTGGTCGACGCCCGACCAGCGGTGGAGCGGAGTCCGGCTCACCGAGCTGGCCGCCCTCGTCGGGCTCGGCGTGCGCACCCCTCGGGTGCTGGTCGAATCCGTGCAGCGCGGCGGCTCGTTCAGTGCGGCCGTGCTGCGCGACAACCAGGTCCGCGACAGCCGCTCGCTGCTGGCCGTCCGGGTCAACGGGGCGCCCCTCTCCCCCGACCACGGCCACCCGGCGCGGATCATCGTCCCCGGGGCCCCCGGGGTGCACAACACCAAGTGGGTCACCCGGCTGACCTTCGGAGAGCCGGCATGAGCGCCCGGGCCGCCCTCCGCCGCCGCTACGGCGCCTCCCCGCTGCACCTGGTCCTCGTCCTGGCCTCCTTCGCCCTCGCGGTCTACGCCGGCCTGCGCCTGTTCGAAGGGGACCCCGTCGGCGTGGCCGTCTGGTTCGTCGGCGCGGCCCTCCTGCACGACCTGGTCCTGCTCCCCCTGTACTCGGTGACCGACCGCGCGATGCGGGCACTGTTCAGCCGGTGGCCCGATGACGGGCGGACCGGGCCGCGGGCGAGCGTGAACCACGTCCGGGTACCCGCGTTCGTCTCCGGTGTCCTGCTGCTCGTCTGGTGGCCGCTGATCCTCGAACAGGTCGGGCACTACACCGCCGCGACCGCCCTCCCCGCCGACGGCTTCCTGGCCCGGTGGCTGCTGATCACCGCCGGGCTGTTCGCCGCCTCGGCGATCGCCCTGGTCGTACGGACCCGGCACGGGAGCCGGCCGCAGCGACGGGCACGCAAAGCGACGGAGTGACGGCCCCGGTCGGTGTTCCACCGCTCGGCGTCCGTCCACCCCGGGACTGCGGCGTGCCGGATCAGCGCGGCGGTGCCGGCCACCGCCCACGGGAAGACGCCGCGTTCCGGGCCGGCTGCCGCTTTCGGCGCTGTCCCCCCGCCCCACCGATCTGCGCGCTCTGCCCGCGCCCGCGTCCTGGTTCGTCCTCACCTCGTTGAGGTCACCACCCGCCGTCTCGGCCGGCCGCGGCCCGGCCCGGGACCCGGCTCGCTCGGCACGCTCCCCGGGCCGGGATCGCCGCGTTCCGTGCGGCCCGCCGCCACAGCGGCCCACGGGACGACCACAGCAGCGCTCTTGGCCTCTGCGGCTCCATCGCTGTCGCACAGCCGTCGACCGGTACGACCGTCTTGCGGGATTCCCTTGTGGCGGCCGGGGGCGGCGCGGCGACCGTCCGCGTCACCTGCCGGAGACGTCGGCGGCGCTATTTTGCGGTGGTGCCTGCCGGACGGCGGGTACCACGACGGCTGAGGGACACATGCCCGCCCTCGGCGATCCATGCCCTGGAGCCCATATGACTGAGCAGAGTGCAGGTCCGGTCCTGGAGCCGGCCGCTGCCGCTTTCGCGGAGGCCACCGCCAAGCCGCCGTTCCTCTTCCAGATCCCGCCGGCCGAGGGCCGCAAGGCCGTCGACGAGGTCCAGTCGGGCCAGGTCGAGGCGCCCGCCGTCGACGAGGAATGGGTGACCGTCCCGGGCGGCCCCACCGGCGAGGTGCGGGCCCGGATCGTCCGCCCGGCGGGCGCCGAAGGCCCGCTGCCGGCCATCGTCTACATCCACGGCGCGGGCTGGGTGTTCGGCAACGCCCGCACCCACGACCGGCTCGTACGCGAACTCGCCGTCGGCGCCGGGGCGGCCGTGGTCTTCCCCGAATACGACCTCGCGCCCGAACACCGCTACCCCGTCGCCATCGAGCAGAACTGGACCGTGGCCCGCTGGATCGTCACCGACGGCGCCGCCCACCGGCTCGACGCCACCCGGATCGCGGTGGCCGGCGACTCCGTCGGCGGCAACATGAGCATCGCCCTGACCCTCATGGCCAAAGAACGCGGCGGCCTGGACCTGCGCCAGCAGGTCCTCTTCTACCCCGTCACCGACGCCGCCTTCGACACCGCCTCCTACCACCGGTTCGCGGAAGGCTACTTCCTGCGCCGCGACGGCATGCAGTGGTTCTGGGACCAGTACACCACCGGGGAAGCCGACCGCGCCCGGATCACCGCCTCCCCGCTGCGCGCCACCACCGACCAGCTCACCGGCCTGCCCCCGGCCCTGGTCATCACCGCCGAAGCCGACGTCCTGCGCGACGAGGGCGAGGCCTACGCCAACAAACTGCGCACCGTCGGCGTCCCCGTCACCGCCGTCCGCTTCCAGGGCGTCATCCACGACTTCGTGATGCTCAACGCGCTGCGCGCGACGCCCGCAGCCGACACCGCCATCACCATGGCCGCAGCGACGCTGCGCACCGCGCTCCACACCGACCAGTAGGGCCGGGGGAATCGTGGCTGCACGGCATCGGGCAGGCGTCAGGCGCGTTGGAAGAACTCCACTTCCGCCAGGGCGAGATGGCGGCCCTGGTCCAGTCCGGCGGGCGCGTCGAGCGTCAGCCGGGTCGACGTGGCGTCGCTGATGCCGGTGGTGAAGGTCTGCGGGCCCGGTTTGTCGCTGAGGGCGAGGCTCTTGCGGACCGTCCCGCCGTCCCGCACCGTCACCTCCATCTCGATCCGGAGCGCCCGGCCCTGGCGCGCGTACTCCTCCGGGGAAGGCGAGGCGCCGTTGGTGACGATCACGCCGACCAGGCGGAAGGGCTTGGCGAAGGTGTACGTCACCGAGACGCCGGGGCCGGGCGCGCCCCAGTAGCGGTTGCTGAGCCCGTCGGTGGTGCCGGCCGGCGGGTGCCCGGGCAGCTCGGCGGTCGCCTCGACGCGGGTCGCGGTCACCGCCTTGCTCTTGCCGAGCTTGTCCCGGGTGTCCTCGATCAGCCGGCGGCCGGCCGGCAGCAGCAGGAACCCGCCGGCGCACAGGGCCAGTACGACGGCCAGGATCACGAGGAAGCGCACCAGCCGGCCGGAGCCCGCGCGGGTGCGGCGGCGGAGCGGCCAGATCGTCCGCCACCAGGGGAGGGGCGGCGCGACGGTGCCGGGCGTCAGCGGCGTCGCACAACGGCGGCAGAATCGACGGTCGGGCGGGTTGGGCGTACCGCAGGAGGGACAGGGCACCCCGTCCACGTCGTCGCCCACCGGGGGCGCGTTCACGACCGGCCGCGGAGCGACGGCCCTCGCCGGGCGCACGGGCAGCGGATCGGCGGCCGGCCGCCCCGCGGGCGGCGCGGAGCCGGCCGGCGTGGCCGCGGCCTCCGCGGCGGCGTGCCCCAGACCTGCGGGGGGTACGGGGTCGGCCGGCGGCGTGGTGCGCGGCGGCGGGGGGCTGTTCGGCGGCGCGGGGTCGGTCGGGGCGCCGTCGGCCGGCGCCGCGGCCGGCGCGGGCTCGGTCGGCGGCGCCGCGGGGGCCGGGGTGGCGCCGCCCGGCTCCGGCGGCGGCGTCTCCCGCGTGGCGGCGGGCTGCGACCAGCCGAGGTAGGAGCCGCAATTGCCGCAGAAGTCGTCCGTCGGGCCGTTCGAGGCACCGCACACGGGGCACGCGCGCATCGCCGTCACCTTCCTTCACCCTCGGGCGGGCCCGGCAGGACCTCGACCCGGCAGACCGTGTGGACCGGGCAGAGGGAGCGGACCAGCGCGCGCACCCGGTCCGCGTCCACCTCGTGGGCGCCACCCCCGGCGAGCGGCCACACCCGTACCAGGACCTCCCCGGCCGGCGCGGGCGGCAGCTCCGCACCCGCGGTACGGGACCACGCGGCCCCGCCGTCCCCGCTGACCTCGGCTACGACGCCCAGGACCAGCCGCAGGGCCTCGACCAGGCCGCGCCGAGTGCCGCGCCGGCGGTGCAGTTCCACCGCGCGGGCCACCGCCTCGCGGCGCAGCCCGACCGGCCACCGGGGGTCGTCGGTGCCGCCGACCCACGTGGCCAGCCAGGACAGGAAGTCGGCCGGCGCCAGCCGGGGGTCGAAGTACGCGGGCAGGTTGTCGAGGGTCGCGAACACCGGGGCCAGGACCGTGTCCAGCCCCGCCGTGAACCGCTGCGCGAAGTCGTCCTCGGCGTACAGCGCGGGCAGCTGCTCGCCGATCGGGTACCGGCTGGGCAGGCCCGGGACGGCGGCCCGGCTCATCCGCGCGCCTCCGGCTCGTGCGTCGTCACGACCACCTGGTGCTGGTAGGAGAAGACCAGCGCGCCCGCGCCGATGTCGATCCGGTCGACCGGGGCGCCGCGCCGCCCGGTGACCGGGTCGGCGGCGAACATCCGGATCTCTTCCACCAGCACGTCGCCGATGGCTCGTTGCAGCACGCCGAACACCTCGCCGTACTGCACCGGCCGCCCGAACGGCCAGCCGGTGCCGTCCGGCCCGCCGCGCAGCGGGTTGAGGTGGCGGAACAGCGCGGCGAGCGCCGCGTCCCGGACCCGGTCGGCGTCCGCCTCGGGCGCCGACAGCCGGGCCACCACGGTGACGCCCTGGTAGACGGGCGGCTCCACGATCAGGCGGGTGCCGATCAGGCGCCGTTCGTCCAGGCTCGTGGTGACCGCGGTGAGCACCTGGTCGGAGGGGATCAGCTGCTCGAAGCGCAGCCGGTCTCCCTCGTCGGCCACCGCGTCCGGCACCACGAGGACCCGTACCGCGCCCGCGCCTCCCCCGCCGTCCCGGTCGGGCAGGCAGCGGACGCGGCGCACCGAGGGCGCCGCCTGGCGGGCGATGATCTCGTAGTCCTCGGCGGTCACCGCGCGCTCCTGCATGCGCAGCGTCTCCGGGGCCCGCAGCTTGGCGTTGTCGATGCTCTCCCCGGCGACGCCGCCGCGCGCCGCCTCCCGGTTGACGACCCGGGCGACGTACGGGACGGAACTGCGCAGGACGGAGATCGCGCCGCGGGAGACGTTGCCCGCAGGGCCGCCGCCGGTGCGGTAGCGGGCCACGCGGACCTGCGAGCCCTTGGGCGGTACGGCGCCGCAGGGGCGCAGCGTGCCGTCGGCCTCGCGCAGCACCGGCGGGAACAGGAACTCGCCGGTCGTGGCGTCCACGCGGACGTGCCGGTCCTCGGGCCCCGAGCGGCCGAAGTGCTCCACCACGTCCCAGCGCTGCCATCCCTCCGCGGAGGACACCTCCACCACCGGGGGCTCCCCGTCGAGCAGTACGGGCGGCCGGCCGAGCCGGAACGTCTGCCCGGCCACCCCCTCCGACGCGCCGAGCGGTACGTCGGCCACCCGCTCGGCGTGCTCCACGGCCATGGTGCCGCCGACGGTGAACACTTCGGCCTCGCGGACGGTCGGGGACTCCGAGTAGAACGGCTGGCCGGGTTCCGCCTCGGTGACCCGGCAGCGCAGCCAGCCCGCGCGGATCCCGCTGATCAGCGACGCGGTGTGCCCGGCGGGCACGTACACGATGACCTCGCCGGGCCGGTTCAGGCCGCCGGTGCTGTCGTCGCCGGTCTCGCAGCGCTGCCACCGGCCGCCGTCCCACGCCTCCCACACCAGCGGGGGCTGGCGCGGGTCGACGCCGACACCCTCGACGCGGCTGTCGAGGCGTACCGCGACCACACAGCGCGGTACCGCCGTCGGCAGGCCGAACAACAGCGCGTCGCCGGGCTCGGGCGCCGCCTGGAAGCAGGGGATGTCCAGGCCCTCGGCGAGCGCCCCGGTCCGGTCGGTCACGTCACCGGTACGGGGCGCGGTGACCAGGCGCGTCAGCTCGCTCGGCACGATGCGCAGGTCGTCGGTGGTCGCGAAGACCACCGCCTCGGTGTCGGTCTGCGGATCGCTCTCGCCGGCCGCGGTCGTCACCTCGGTGCCGGCGGGCAGCGTCACCGTCTCGGGCTGCGGAGCCGACAGCCAGAAGTCGACGTCGGCGACGGCGGCCGACGGCGGGTACAGCTGGATGCCCAGCAGGTCCAGGAACGCCAGGTAGTTCTTGTCCGGTACCCGGTTCAGCCGGTACAGCAGCTGGTCCACGAGGTACGCGAAGGTCTCGATCAGGGTGACGCCCGGGTCGGAGACGTTGTGGTCGGTCCACTCCGGGGCGCGCTGCTGCACGTACCGCTTCGCCTCGTCGACGAGTTGCTGGAACCGCCGGTCGTCCAGGTTGGGGGAGGGCAGGGCCATCAGTCCGCGACCATTTCCTCGGCCCCCTCCTCGGAGGGGATCGTGTAGAAGGGGAAGACCAGGTTGCGCCGGTCGTTGGTGGTGCGCACCGTGTAGTGCACATCGATGTAGAGGGTGCCGGCCTCGACGGCGTCGAAGGCCACGGCGACCTCGTCCACCGCGATCCGGGGCTCCCACCGCTCCAGCGCCTCGCGCACCTGCTGGGCGACCCGCCCGGCGGTGTCGCCGTCGCCGGGGGCGAAGACGTACTCGTGGATGCCGCAGCCGAACTCGGGCCGCATCGGCCGCTCGCCGGGCGCGGTGCCGAGCACGAGGCGGATGGCCTCCTCCAGCTCCCGTTCCCGCTCGACCATGGCGATCCCCCCGGTCGGCCCGACGCGCAAGGGGAAGGCCCAGCCGCGTCCGATGAACCGCTCGCTCATCACACACCGCCGATCAGGACGGTGGGGGCGCCGGTCAGGACCATCGCGCCGCAGGCGGTCTGGTCGCGGGCCCGGGCGGCGGGCAGCCCGCCGATGAGCACCACGCCCGCGGTGGCCGCGGCCGGGTTCGGTACGAGTACGTTGGCCGGGCCCAGGGCCGCGTGCGGCACGACCGGGCAGACGTGCAGGCTGCCCACGACGGCCGCGGGCAGGCCGCCGATCAGCACCGTCGCCACCGTCGCGGCGGCGCCGGGCGGGGGCGTGCCGATCCGGCCACCGTGGTTGGTGGGGTCGCCGGTACGTGCTGCGGCTGGCATCGGGTGCTCCTAGGGGAAAGCGGTCGTGGGAGGAGAGGTCGCGGGAGGGGAGGAGGGAAGGTCAGTTGATGCGGATGAGGCGGGCCTTGAGGACGCCGAGCAGCCCGCCGTTGATGGTGACGTCCGACTTTCCGTTCACCTGCACCGACCGGCCGCCGATGCTGACCCCGGCGGTGCCGTCGATGTCCACCTGTCGGCCGGACACCTTCACGGTGCCCTGCCGGGCGTCCAGCGTGATGCCGTTCTTGTCCAGGAGGACGGAGGTCAGCGGGCGGCCCCGGCCCGCGTACACGGTGAGCTCGATCCGGTCCCGGCGGTCGTCCATGCGCACTTCGAGCCGCTCGTCCCCGGTCACCAGCCGCAGTCCGGAGGGCCCCGGCGCCCGCGCGTCCAGCAGCTCCACGCGGTGGCCCGAACGCGACACCACCGAGCGGCGGTTGACCTTGCCGCTGGTCTTGTCGATCAGCGGCACGTCGTGCGGAGAGGGCTGGTCCACGCCGTTGTACAGGCCGCCGATGACGTACGGGCTGTCGAGCAGCCCTTGCTCGAAGCCGACCAGCACCTCGTCGTTGACCTCGGGACTCACCACACCGCCGCCGCCCTTGCCGCCCCACTGGACGGTGCGCACCCAGTCGGTGACGTACGTGTCGTCCAGCCAGGGGAACTGCAGTCGGACCGCGCCGCGTTGGGAGCCGTTCGGCTCGCGTACGTCCGTCACCACGCCGATCGCCAGACCGGGGATGCGCGGGCCGCGCCCGGGCGCGTTGGCGCCGGTCACCAGGCCGGCCAGGGAGCGGTCCGGGCTGGCGCTGACCCACACGGTGGTGCGGTAGCCGCCGTGCGGCTCCAGGACGTGCTGCACGGCCGTCGCCGTGTACCGGCCGGAGAACGCCTGTCCCACGTTGCCGAGCGCCACCGGCTTGCCCGCGCGCAGCATCGGGTTCCCCTCGGCCACCGCCTCCAGCTCGCCGAAACCGGCGCTGACCTGGCCGGCCGCCGCCTTCGCGACCGCCGCCGTCTCGGCCTGCGTACGGTACGGAGTGTCGGTGACGGCCACCGCCGACTTCCCGAACCGGGCGCCGAGCTGGGGGCTGAGGCCCGGGAGCACGGTGTCGCTGACCACGGACGGCTGCTCGGCGACCAGCGGCCGCTTGGTGGTCACGTCCCAGCCGCGCACCTGCACCTTCGAGGCGCCGTCGGCGGCCGACAGCGCGGCGCGCAGGGCGAGGAGGTTGCGTCCGTACTCCAGGACCATCGGGTTGCGCGCGGCCGACGTCGACGGGGCTGGTGCCCCGGAGGCCTTCGTGGGCTTGGTGAACTGGAGCAGGCCCTGGTCGTCGACGCGCACCAGCGCGCCGCTCTCGGCCGCGAGGTACTGCAGGAAGTCCCAGTCGGAAACGTTCGCCTGCGACAGCTGCTTGTACGTCACCGGCGCCGCCTCCACCTTCCCGACGGCCAGCCCGGCGCCGGCGGCCACCTTGCGGACGATCGCGGCGGCCGTCATGTTCCGGTAGGCCACCACCCTGCGACCGCGCTGGAGGCGGTGCGCCTTGGAGTAGGCACGTACGACGGTGAACGAGCCGGTCCGGTCCCGGTCGATCTCCAGGGCGGTGACCTCGCCGTTGAACAGCCGTTCCCGCGCCTGGCCCTTCACGGTCATCACCGACACGCGCAGCGGACTGCCGATGGTGATCCCGGTGGCGCGCAGGAACTCGTGATCGGGGTCGCGGTAGGTGAGCACCGCCGTGTCGGGCAGGCCCACGTTCTCGTCCACCACGCAGCTCACCAGCTGCGCCGCCCAGATCGGCGCCAGTTCGCCGGGCGACTCCACGATCGGGTCCGCCGCGAACGACCGGCCCCCGGATTCGGCTCCGCTCACCGCTGCTCCTCCGCGCCGTCCGTGTCCTGCAAGCCCGGCACCACGAGTTCGGATCCGGGGACGAGCGCCATCGGGTCGTCGATGCGGTTGGCCTCCGCGATGGCGCGCCAGGCCGTCGCGTCGCCGTACTCGCGCCAGGCCAGCATCGCCAGGCTGTCGCCCGCCACCACCGTGTGCGTACTGCGGGCGGTGCGCGCGCCCGACGTCGGGTTCTGGCCGGGCGGATCGACGCTCGCCTCCTCGATGGACAGCGAGCAGGTGGCCCGAAGCGGCTTGCCGTCCACGTCGAAGAGCGTGTACGAGACCGAGAGGTTCGACAGCACCCCGTCGAACGACGTCGTGCGCGCGCTGCCCCACTCGAAGCGCACCCAGGGGCTCGCCGGCTTCTTGCGGCCGAGGCTGGCCGGGGTCGGCACGCAGGCCTTCATCAGCTTCTCCACCGCCTGCTCCACCGAGTTGTCGTGTTTGGCGGTGGCGTCCAGGAACACCTCCAGGCTCAGCGTGCGCGGGCCGCTGCCCACGAACTCGGGCAGGGCCGACTGGCCGGCCATCCGGGAGGGGGTGCGCCGCCACTCGGTGGTCTTGCCCAGCTGGAGGGTGGAGGGGTTGAACTGCAGGTCGAGCTTCGCGATCGTCCCGCCGGGCTTGGCCCCGACCGAGGCCGGGGGCTCTTTGAGGGTGAGCTGGGCCCGGGCGCGGCTGGCGCGTGCCGATGAGGCCATGGCCGTGGGGTTCCTTCCGGAGCGGGGGACGGGGGGCGGGGTGGTCAGGAGGGGAGCAGGCCCTCGTGGGCGATCTCCAGGGTTTCCACCGCCGCTTCGGAGTTGGCGGGGTCGAAGGACGGGCCCTGCCAGCGCACCGGGACTATCCCGAACACCTGCCAGCTGATGATCCGGCTCAGATCGGGGCGCAGGGCGACGATCTCCCCGTCCTTGGGCTCGACCCGCCGCAGCGTCTCGTCCAGCCAGCGGCCGATCTTCGCCGTGTCGGCGGTGACGGGCCGGGTGAAGGTGATGTTCGACCAGGTCACGCGGCCGGGCAGCTGATGCGTGAAGCCGTTGTTGCCGCCTTCGGCGTAGCTCTCCAGCTCGACCTCGGCGCCCATGCCGGAGCAGGTGTGGAAGGCGCCGAGGTCGTTGCCTCCGATCGCCAGCCGGAAGAACACGCTGGTCGCGAAGATGTTGTCCGTCATCGGTCCGTGGTCCGTTTCTCGTTCGTACGTGTTCTCGGCGGGGTGCGTCTCAGCGGCGGCCGTCGAACGGCCTGCCCGCGCGTTCGCGGCCGCGCCGCAGTTCGGTACGCAGCAGGCGGGCGACCGGGTCGAGCAGCCGGCGGGCCAGATCGTCCAGGTCGAGGTCGCCGCCGCCGCCGCTGCTTTGTGGTGTGCTCCCGGGTCGGGCGGGGGCGGTGGCCTCCGGGGCCGGTGCGGGTTTGCCGTTGCCCCGGCTGCGGGTCGTCTCGCGCTGCACCGACGGCGGGTCCGCCGGCCGGCCGGCCGGGGACGTCGTCCTGGGCCGCACCACGGGGACGGGCTGCGCCGACGGCCCGGCCGGGGCGGGCTGGACCACGAGCGGCGGCGCCTGCGGGGCGGTCACGGGCAGCCGGGCGGCGGGCGCCGCGACCGGGACGGACGCCGGGTGGCGGCCCGGCTCCGGGCGTACGACGGGGGCGGCGGCAGGGGCACGCACGGGCATCGCGGGCGTCGGCGCCGGCCGGCCGGGCGCTGCGCGCTGGACCGGCGGGGCGGGCGGCGGGCCGGGCCAGCGTGCCGCGACGACGGGACGGCTCTGCGCCGGGCGGGGTGCGGGGGCGGCGGCGCTCCCCATGTCACCGGTGCTGCCGAGGGTCAGCGGCCGCGCCGCCAGGAGCTGGACGGTGTGCCGGTGGGGCGGAGTTCCGCTTCGCTCGGTGCCGGCGGGGGTAACGACGGGCGGAGCCGGCCGGCCGGCGCGCCGGTACCCGGCGGGGGCGTCGGGGTGGCCCGAGAGGTGCGGTGCCGTAGGGGCGACGCCGGTCCCGGCCGGTGCGGTGGCCCGCCGGACGACCGGGGACGCGACCGGGGAGTCCGGTGCGGTGGCGGGCGCGGCGGGACGGCGCTGTACGCCGCCCCGCTCCCCCAGCAGCGGGGCCCGCTGTACGTCGGCACGGGAGAGGGGCCGCGCGGCGGTGGGCACCGAGGCGGTCGGCGGCAGCGAGGGCAGCGGCGCCCCCAGCCCGCTCCGTACGCGCGGCTTGGCTCCGCCCGGGCCGCCGGGCCCGCGAGGCGCCTCGGGGCGGTCCGCGTGGAGCTGCGCACCGTCGCCGGGCTCCACCCGGCGCTGGACCACGGGCATCGCCGGGGCGGGAGCGGAGCCGGCTGTGACCGCGACTGCGCCGGGGGCCGACGGCACCGCGGTGGGCGGCAGTTCGGCCAGGGGGGCGCCGAGCGGTGCGCGGCTGCCGGCACGCTGCACGGGCGGCGTGACCACCGGGGGAACGGCGGGACGCACGACGGCCACGCGCCGCCCGGACGTCGCGGGCACCCGGGCGACGGTCAGCAACCGGCCGACTGCGCGCGCCCGCACCACGGCGGCCGCCTCGGGCACGGACCCGGCTCCCGGTCGACCGCCCTGGGACCCGGCAACGCCCGGTGCATGCCCGGATCCTGCTGTGCCGGGGGCTCGCGTGGATCCCGGTCGGCCCGCCGAAGCGGGCTGGACCGATGGGGTTCCGCCCGTACGGCCGGGACGGGCGCCGGCGTCGGCCGGGAGTGACCGGGACTCGGTGGCGGCCGGGGCGGACCCGGACGCCACGGCCCGCTGGGCGGACCGTTCCCCGCCCGTGCGGCGGGGACGGGCGCCGGCGTCGGCCGGGACGGACCGGGATCCGGATTCTGTGGCGGAGGCGGGGACGGGCCCGGCGGACGCACCCTGGGCCGGGGCGGCTTCGGCGGCTGCTCCGGGGACCACCGCGATGCGGCGGACCAGCGGGAACCGTGCGGGCGTCGGCGTACGGCCGGGCGCGTCCGGGGACACGGCGGTGCCGGCGCCCGCCCGCTGTACGGCAGCGGGCGGCGTGCCGAGCACCGCTGCGGAGTGCGTGGGCGTGAGGCCACGGGTAGCCGTCCCGCCCGCCGCCCGCGCGCCGCCGAGGGCGGAGGCCCGCGCGAGGGCAGGCGCACCCGAGCGGTCACCTCCGGAGGCAGGCGGTACGGAACCCGGCCCGGAATCGTCCGCGGCCGCGGCCGCGCCACGGGCGGAGGGCCGCCCGACGACCGGGCCCGGCGCGCCGCCACGGAAGCCGATGGCAGAGGCGGGCGGTACGGAACCCGGCCCGGGCCGGTCCGGCCCGGAGACGACCGGGCCCGGCGTGCCGCCGGCAGGGCCGCCCGAGCCGGCCGAACCGCGCGACGGCGAGGCGGAGCCCGGCACGGCCCGCCCAGTAGACGGCGCCCCCGACGCGGCCCGCTGTGCGGGCGTCGGCGTACCCGGGGTCCCGGATCCCGCGCCGCCACGGGCCGAAGCCCGCCCGACGACCGGGCCCGGCGCGCCGCCACGGGTGCCCATGGCGGAGGCAGGCGGTACCGAACCCGGCCCGGAAACGTCCGCCGACGAAGCCGCACCGCGCGCGCCCGGCCTGCCGGATCCCGCGCCGCCACGGGCCGAAGCCCGCCCGACGACCGGGTCCGGCGTGCCACCGGCGGGGCCGCCCGAGCCGGCCGAACCGCGCGACGGCGAGGCGGAGTCCGGCGCCCCCGACACGGCCCGCTGTGCGGGCGTCGGCGTACCCGGGGTCCCGGATCCCGCGCCGCCACGGACCGAAGCCCGCCCCGCGACCGGGCCCGGCGCGCCGCCGGCAGGCGGACCCGAGCGGTCGGCACCAGGCGACGGCGAGGCGGAGCCCCGTACGGCCCGGCCCCGGCTCGGCGAGCGCGATGCGGCGGGCTCCGTGGCCGCCGGGCCGCCACGCGCGGTGGCACGGGCGACCGCCGCCGCGCCGGACCGGCGTACCGGCTCGAACGGCGTCTGCTCCCCCGGCGCGGCCTCCGCTTCGTCCGGGCGGCGCAGCGCCCGCAGCAGCAGCGGGCCGCCGCCGGTGTGGGTGGGGTCGGCGGTGGCGGGGCGGGCGACGCCGCGTACGAGACCGGCCGGGGCGGTCGGCAGCAGGGCGTGGGCGAGCCCGGTGTCGAACGACGGGTCGCGCCACGCGGCCAGGCCGGCCCGGAAGGCGAGCCCGTCGCTGACGCCCATCGGCGCGCGGGACACGGTCAGCACGGGCGGCGCCGTCCTGCGCCAGCCGCCGTCCCAGTCGCCGGGCACCCCGACGGCCGGCATGCCGACGGCCGGTGCGGCGGCAGCCGCGGCCGACGCCGTACCGGAGGCCGCCGCCACCGGGGTGGCCGCGGCACGCCGGCGCAGCCTGTCCCGCCATGCCATCTGCTCAACCGCCTTCGTTGACCCGGGTGTTGATACGTGCGATCTCGGTGACCCACTCCTGCCGTTCACCGTGGGTCAGGTCGAGGATCTCGTCGCGCTGCCAGTGGAAGTGGTAGGCGATGTACGCGATCTCCTCCCTGAGCCGGGGGAGCGCGTACGTCACGATTCCCCCAGGCGCCCACCGGACAGGTCGACCTCGAAGCCGCCTTCGCAGTGCGGGCAGGTGACCGCCGCGCGGGTGTGGCCCTCGCTGTTGACTCGCCGGTAGAAGTCCTGGAGGAACGCCACGTCGGTCGCGTACATCCGCTCCACGACCCCGGCGTGCACGTCGGTGATGGTGCCGAGCCGGGTGATCACCTGGCTGAGCAGCACCACGCTCAGGTACGCCGGGTTCTCCTTGACCCGCAGGTCGATCTGCGGGCGCAGCTCGTCGCGGGCGGTGGCCAGCCGCATCGACCCGTGCCGGTGCACGGTGCCCGCCTCGTCCACGTACCCGCGCGGCAGCTCGAACTCGAACTCCGTCCGCAGCCCGTGGTCCTGTCGCGCCGCCGCCGCCGGAGCGGCGGCGGGGGGTGCCGCCGCCTGCTCCGGGGTCGTGGCGGGCGCCGTGACCTGGAGGATCTCCTCCAGGCTGCCCGCCGTCACCGTACGCCGCCTCATTCGACGACGATCTCCTCGAACACGATGGTCACGGACTCGGTGGCCGCGGCGGACTCGCCGGCCTTGAGGGAGGGGCCCTCCCACTTGGAGGCCCAACCGTTCATCAGCTGGATGCGGCGGACCGTCTCGCCCGTGGAATCCTTGATCTCGATGGTGAGGTTCTGCCGCGCGGTGTCGACGGCCCCGTTGTTCAGGGTCTCCTTGATCCATTTGGTGAACTCGCTGCTCTTGTCGAGTCCCCGGGTGATCGTGACCTCGCCGGCCTGGCGGGCGCCGGGCTGCTTGCGGATGATCTGCTTGCCGTCCTTGCTGACCTGACGGACCTCGACCACCTCCTCCTCGACGGTCATGCCGCTGATCTCCTGGACCGATTCGACCAGGTAACCACCGAGCTGTACGCCGAAGATATGGGTGGAAAGAGCATCGCCCTCTGCCATGACTGTCTGTCACCTCTCCTTGCTGGAAACGAATGTGGCGGTCGCGCGGGTCACTCGTCGACGAGGCTCGTGCTGTCGGAGAACTGGGCCAGCCGGAACACCACGAACTCCGCGGGCTTCACGGGCGACACGCCGATCTCACAGATCACCCGGCCAAGGTCGATCGACTCCTGCGGGTTGTTGTCCCGGTCGCACTTGACGTAGAACGCCTCAGCCGCCGTGCGCCCGAACAGCGCGCCGTTTCGCCACTCCTCGGTCAGGAACGCGGTCACGTTGCGCCGGATGCTCGACCAGAGGCGGTCGTCGTTGGGCTCGAAGACCACCCACTGGGTGCCCAGGAGGATCGACTCCTCCAGGTAGTTGAAGAGGCGGCGCACGTTCAGGTAGCGCCAGGCCGGGTCGGAGGACAAGGTGCGGGCACCCCAGATCCGGATGCCCCGGCCGGGGAAGGCCCGTACGCAGTTCACCCCGATCGGGTTCAGCAGGTCCTGCTCGCCCTTGCTCAGGCGCAGTTCCAGGTCCACCGCACCACGGATCACCTCGTTGGCCGGGGCCTTGTGGACACCGCGCTCGGCGTCGCTGCGCGCCCACACACCGGCGATGTGACCGCTCGGCGGGACGGTCGCGTTGCGCCCGGCGGCCGGGTCGAAGACCCGGATCCACGGGTAGTAGAGGGCGGCGTAGCGGGAGTCGTAGCCCGCCTCGTCGTTGCGCCAGCTGCGGACCTGCTGCGCGGAGAGCCCGGGCGGGCTGTCGAGGACCGCCACCCGGTCGCCCATCTGCTCGCAGTGCGAGATCACCGCGAGCTGCACGGTGCGCACGCCCTCGGAGTCGATGTCGCCGCGCTCGTAGGCGCTCATCAGGTCCGGCACCGCGACCATGGTGATCTCGTCGATGGTCTCCAGGCCGGCGAACCCGGTACGGGCCCCCGCGTCGCCGACGTACTCGGCCGGGTCGAGCCGGGCCACGCCGCCGCCCTGGCCGGCCGGAGCGGGCGCTGCGGCCGCGGCGTCCGGGACGGCCACGGTCTGGCCGGCGGGCCGGGTCTGGACCGCGCCCCGCTGCTCGGTGACCTCGATCAGCTTCGAGGTGCGGGCCAGGGCCACGAGGTAGCCCTTGACGTTCTTGCGGGCGGACGCCTCGTAGGTCTCGGCGACCTGGTCGCCCTGGCGGACCAGGACCTTGAAGCGGTCCTCGGGCGGGTTCTCGCCGTCCGCGTCGGCGATCTCCACGGACACTCCGGTGACGCCCGGCCGGGCCGCGACCAGGAAGCCGCCGAGCTCGACCGGCTCCACGGCGCGGGGCTGGGGGCGTCCGCCGGTGGCGGCCGGTGCGGAGGCGTCCGCGCCGGACCCGCCGATGCGGACGACGTACGCGGCGCCGCCGCCGTTGGCGAAGTACCCGTACACGGAGTGGGGCAGGTAGGCGCCCTCGGTGAAGCCGCCGAAGTGCTGCGTGTACTGGTCCCAGCTGGTGACCAGCGTCGGCTCGTGGAAGGGCCCGCTCTGGGCGAACCCGACGAACGCGGCGACGGCGGTGCCGACCCCTTCGATGGGGCGGGCACCGGACTGCACCTCCTCCACGTACACGCCCGGGGTGAGGTACGTCGCCATTGCTCGCTCCTTCGTATTACGGCCAGTGCATCAGGTCCGCCCACAGCCTTTCCGGCGGCGATCACCGGCGGGAGGTGCGTTCGGACCTGGCCGGGGGCAGGTGCGCTGCCCTCCCGGTCGCCCCCGCCGGACCGTCCAGGCAGCGCGGCCGCCCCGTCCGCCGCCGCCCGGCTCACACGTGCGCGACCTGGTCCACGTACGGCCCGAACTCGCCGGCCAGCACCAGCCGGCCCAGCTTGCGGTACTCCTGGGCGACGGCCGTCACCACCTGGCTCATGGTCAGCGGCTCCCCCGACGCGGCCGCGAAGTAGGCGGCGGTCACCGCGCAGGCCCGGATCGAGCCTCCGGCCAGTTCGAACCGGTCGGCGCAGAAGGCGAGATCGAGGTCGCCGGCCCTGGGGAGCCGGCCGCCCAGGCAGCGCTCCCACAGGGCCAGGCGCTGGGCGGCGTCGGGCACCGGGAAGTCCGCGACCACGTCCAGGCGGCGGGTGAACGCCTCGTCGAGGTTGGCCCGCAGGTTGGTGGTCAGGATGGCGATGCCGTCGAAGGACTCCATCCGCTGGAGCAGATAGGCCGACTCCATGTTGGCGTGCTTGTCGTGGGCGCCCTTCACCTCGGAGCGTTTGCCGAAGATCGCATCGGCCTCGTCGAACAGCAGCACCGCGTTGACGGCCGACGCCTCGGTGAAGATCCGCTCCAGGTTCTTCTCGGTCTCTCCGACGTACTTGTCCACGACCGTCGACAGGTCCACCACGTACAGGTCCATGCCCAGGTCGGCCGCCACGACCTCGGCCGACATGGTCTTGCCGGTACCGGAGGAGCCCGCGAACAGCGCGATCACCCCGCGCCCGCGCCCGCCGCCGGGCCGCATGCCCCACTCGCCGAGCACCTGGTCGCGGTGGCGGGCGCGCACCGCGAGCTCCCGTAGCCGGCGGTGGGTCGGGGCGGGCAGCACCAGGTCGTCCCAGCCCACCGCGGGCTCGACGCGGCGGGCGAGGCGGGCGAGGCCCGCGCCGTTCTGGGCGCGGACGGCGGTGCGCAGGTCGGCGGCGCAGACCGGGCGGCCGTCGAGCGCGGCCGTACGCGCCGCCGCGCCGGCGGCGCGGCGCAACTGCCCGGCGTCGAGGCGGTGTGCGGACACGGACCGGGCGAGCGCGTCGGCCCCGGTGTCGGCCCCGGCCGGTCCGCCCGCCCCGGTGTGCGCCCCGGCGGCCCGCTCCAGCGCGTGCCGCCAGCGGACGGCCTGCCGTTCGGGGGTGGGGGCCGCCACCGTCAGGGTGACGGGGGTGTCGGCCGCCCAGGCGGGTTCCCAGCCGCTCGTGCCGTAGGTGAACAGGGGGATGTCCCGCAGCACCGTGCACAGGGTGCGCAGGAGGCGGGTCCGCTCGTCGGGCTTGTCGGGCAGTTCCTCCACCGGCCCGAGCAGCACACCGCCGCCCAGCAGCCGGGCCTCGCGGGCCAGGGCCCGGGCGAGGCCGGGCACGGCGCGGGTGTCGTGCGCCAGCGCCGCCGCGGTCAGGCCCAGGGGGCGCAGCCCGCGCGCGCGCAGCGCGGCGGCGGCCAGCCCCTCGGCGTCGCCGCCGCGGGTCCGCAGGTGGACGTGGCCGGTGCCGCTGCCGGCCGCCGCGGAGGCCCGGTGCAGCTCGGCCGGGTCGACGGCCGGGTCGACGGCGGGTTCGCCCAGCACGTCGGCCAGCCGGGGGTCGGGCGAGGCGTCGCCGAGCAGGTGGGCGGTGACCCGGTCGGGAACGGCCAGCACCCGGGACAGGGGCGGCCGTTCGGGCTCGGTGACCTCCAGCAGGCCGCCCGCGACGAGCGGCGCGGTCGGGGCGAGCCGGAACCGCGCCGTCGCCGTCCCGGTGCGGCCGCACAGTTCGAGAGCCAGTGCGACGGTCGGCCGGCGGCGCGTCAGGTCGTCGTTGAGGTAGCCGTAGAGCCGCTCGAAGCGGGCGTCCAGGTCCGGCGCGACGGCGATCAGGAGCAGGTCCACGTCCAGCGGTGCCAGGGCGAAGCGCCTGGCCAGGACGTCCAGCGGGGAGCCGGGCGGCGGATCCTGCGGGTCGAGCGCGGGCAGGGCGGCTTCCTGCCCCGGGTCCAGGATCCGGGCGGCCGCCTCGGGGGTGAGGTACTGGCCCCGGTACGGGTCGTCCGGATCGGGATCGACGGCGCGCCGCAGCGCCACGGCCTGCCGTACCCGCTCCTCGACGAGCCGCAGCCGCGTCCACAGGTAGGGGACCGGGTGGACCGGGGCCCGGACGGTGTGCGTCACGGCTGCCGTTCCCCCCGTCGGCGGCGCGCGGGAGCCTGCGCCCGTTCCCGGGAGCCGCCGAAGCCCTCCCGGCCCGGCTCGGCCACCTCCACGTAGCGCAGGCGGCGCAGGGCCTCCGGCGCGTCCCGCTCGTCCGGCCCGGCCCGGCCGGTCCGCTGCTCGGAGCGTACGGCGAGCCCCTCGGTCACCGGCGGGGCGACGGCCGTGGTCGCCCCGGCCAGCGGCGCCCGTACGCGCAGTCCCAGCGACGGTTTCAGCTCCCCGCCCAGCGCCGACCACACGTCGGAGGCGGCGGGTGCGTCGAGCCCGGCGCCGCCGCCGTCCATGCCCACGATGAGGCCGAGTTCGGCGAGCGAGCCGGTGAGCAGGCGCGGGGGCAGCGAGTCGGTCGACACGAGGCAGGCCAGCACCTGGGAGAGCAGCCGGTGCTCGTCCTGCGGCCGGCTCGCCCACGCGGTGACCAGATACGTCAGCTCGAACCACCGCGCCGGGGCGCGGCGCGCGGCGAGGAACCCGTCCGCGTCGTACACCTCGCCCCCGCCGCTGGCGCGCCGGGTGTGGTCCTCGCGTACGTCGTACAGGAACACGCAGACCGTGGGGGCGCTGCGGCGCGCCGCCCAGTCCCGCGTCGGCGCGTCGAACACCACCTCGACGCCCGACGCCTCCAGCCCGGACTCCGCCAGCAGCCGGCGGAGCCCCTCGTCGACCTCGTGGATCACCGGCGGATCATCTCGTTGGGCGGCTGGACCGTGCCGCTGACCACCAGGAAGCCGGTCTGCACCGGGGCGAATCCGGGGCCGCTCGCGGTGATGGTCCGGGGGCCGGTCTGGTCCTTGGCGAGGATCAGCAGCTGGCCGATGAACCGGCCGTCCCGCCCGGGCCGGGTCGGCGCCGCCGCCGCCGTGATGCCCGGCTGCCAGGTGAACCGCACCGGCACGCCGGGCGGGAAGTCCTCGCCGCGCACCGAGGTGACGAAGCCGGGCTTGCCGATCGCCGGTACCGCGACGATGCGCGGCTGGAGGATGCGCAGCTGCTCCCGGGCGTCGTTGTCGCCGGGGTCGGCGTCGGTGCCGGTCGTGGTGAGGGCGCCGGTCAGGAGGCCGGTGAGTGCCTTGTCGGGACTGAGGACGACCTGGAGGACGGTCCGGGCGCCCGGGGCCAGGTCCGGCAGCGCGCAGGTCCATGCCTGGTCGCAGCCCGGCGGCGGCCCGCCGTGGGGGACGCCCTCGGGGAGGCCGATGCGCAGCCGCAGGCCGGTGGCAAGGGCGTTGCGGCCGTTGCGGACGGTGTACGTGACCACGACGCGGCCCCCCACGTAGCCGGGGTTCGGCTGCGCCGTGAGGCTCAGCCCGGGCCCGGCCGGCGGCGCGGGCGGCGTGGTCGGCGGAGCCGGGGTCGGCGGCTGCGGGGTGGGGGCCGGCGGGGTGGGAGTCGGCGTGGGCGGGGGCGAGTTCGGGGGCTCGGGCACCGCGCGCACCGGCACCACGGTCCGGCCGGCGTTGTCGGTGGGGCGGGGGTCGAGCACGGTGCCGGTGACCGACCAGTCCACGGGCTGGTCGCCGGGGGTGACGCCGGTGAGGGTGGCGGTCACCGGGACGGTGGCGCCGGGGCGCACCACGCCCAGGGCGCAGGTCAGCGCCGCCGCGTCACAGGTGGCGCCGGGCGCGGTGAGCCGGGTCACGGTGAGGCCGGCCGGCGGCGCGACGGTCAGCCGGGTGCCCGGTGAGGCCGCCGGGCCGTGGTTGACGACATCGACCCGGACGGTGGCGGAGTCACCGACGGTGAGCGGCGCGGCCTTGTCGGGCGCCTGGACCGCGAGGTCCACCGACTGCTGCACGCCGGGTTCCTTCTGCCGGCCCGGCAGGCCGGTGACGAGCAGGCGGTGCGCGCCGGAGGCCACGTCCACCAGCTTCAGCTTCTCCGGGCTGTTGGCCGCCCGGGAGCCGCGGGCGCTGAGCACCAGGCTCTTGCCGTCGGCCGTCCAGGCGGCGTCGCGGGGCTGGAACGGGCCGCCGGCCGGGGTGTCGGGCAGGTCCCGGCCGCAGGCCCCGGGTACGTCTCGGGCGGCGGCGGGCAACAGGACCCGGCAGGAGCCGCCCGTCGCGGAGGTCAGCAGGATGCCTCCGCTTTCGTCGAGGCGGCCGCCGCCCTTCTTGCGGTTGAAGGCGAGGGTGACCCCGTCCGGTGAGAACGCCGGGCTGTCGTCGATGACCTCGCAGGCACCGGGGCAGATACCGGCGCTCAGGTCGCGCTGCCGGTCCAGGTGGTCCACCGGCACGGTCCAGACGTGCTTGTTGCCGCCACCGCCGTTGATCACGTGGTTGCGGGTGAAGGCCAGGGTCGTGCCGTCGGAGGACCACGTGGGCTGGGCGTCACCGGCCCAGGCCTGGCCCTCGGGCGAGCTGACCTCGCCGCGCAGCGCCCCGGTCGCGGCGTCCGCGATCAGGATGCGCCCCCGGCCCGAGGCCCCGCCGGCACCGCCCGGCGAGGTCCGGGTGAAGGCCAGCAGCCTGCCGTCGGGGGAGAACGCCGGGTCGGTGTCCCAGTCCTTGGGGCCGCGGCCCGCGAGCGGCAGGGGCGCCGCGTCGGCGCCGTCGGCGTCGGCCGTCCAGATGCGCTCGATGCGGCCGTCGGGCGTGTCCTCGAAGCGGGTCAGCACGATCCGGCGGCCGTCGGGCGTGTAGTTCTGCCGTTCGGTCCACGGGTCTGACCCGGCGGCGGGCTGGAACAGCGGGTCCTTGGCCGGGTCCGTGTTCGTGTCGGCGGCCGGATCCTCCTTGAGGATCGTCAGGCCCAGGTCGCGGGGGTCGGAGCCGTCCATCCGCGCGTCCTGCAGGGTCACCACGTGCGGCCCGGCCGCCGAAGTGCGCTCGACCACCGTCCCGCCGCCGTTCAACGGACCGAGCCAGGTCGGCGAGCCGACCTCGCGGTCCTCGCTGAGCACCACGTCGGGGGCCTTGTCCGAGTGCGCCGGTACCCGGAACACGTGGTCCCAGTCGCCCTCGCAGGAGCAGGTCCGGTCCGGGCTGAGGAAGAGCAGCCCGTCCCCGTCGGGCAGCCAGGCTGCCCCGTGGGTGCGCCAGCCCGCCTGCGCGCCGGACAGGAGCGGCCCGCCGCCGCGCCCGTCGGTCCACCACAGGCGGGGCCCGTTGGGCCCGGTGGCGGTGTACGCGATCACGTCCCGGTTCACCGCGTCGTCCACCGGGTTCCACGCCGGCTCGGTGGCCGTGCCGTTGCCCGGATCCGAGACCCGGGTGGCCGGGCCGCCCCGCAGGGCGCGTACGTACACCTGCCGTCCGGCGGCCCGGTCGCCGTCGGAGGAGTACGCCACCCGTGCGCCGTCCGGCGAGACCGTCGGGTGCTCCTCGTTCGCGGGGGTGTCGGTCAGCCGGGTGAGCCCGGTGCCGTCGGCCTGTACCCGCCACAGGTCGCGCTGGGTACCGCCGCCGGGCCTGGCCGGCTGGGCCGCGTCGAAGACGACCGCCCTGCCGTCCGGGGTCAGCCGGGGGTTCGCCGCGTCCAGGCCGCTGGTCAGGCGGCGTACCGAGCCGTCCGCGGACCGCAGGTAGACCTGCGGGGCCGGCTCGTCCCGGCGGCTGGCGAAGACCAGCCGGTCGCCCAGCGCGGCGGGCTGGACGTCCTGGTGGGCCGGGCCCTCCCCGAACAGCGGTGGGCTGGACTTGCCGGTCGCCGCCACCCGGCCCAGGCTCCGGTGGCGGGTACCGGCGTACACGACCCGGCTGTCCCCGGCGTCGGCCGCGACGGACCGCGCCGCCCCGGCGCCCGGTCCCGCCGCCGCCGTCACCGCGAGCAGGGGGACCAGCAGCAGCAGCGGAGCGCCGGCCCTCCCCCAGCGGTGTCGCCGACTGCCCGAGTCACCCGTGCCCATCACGGTCCACCTCACAGTCCGGTACTGCATCTACGTATGACCCCGCCACCCTGCCGACCGGCCCCGCCGGCCGGCAGGGCCGCGGGGCCGGACCCGGGGGAAGCAGCGGCTGCGCTTTCGGGCAGCCGCGCGCCGCCGTACGGTCAGATCAGCCCGTTGCGCAGGGCGTACCCGACCGCGTGCGTACGGTTGCGCAGGTGCAGCCGCGTGATGATCTCGTGCAGCACGTTCTTGACGGTCCGTTCGGAGTACGAGGTCTTGCGCGCGATCTCCGCGGTGTCCAGCCCCTCCGACACCAGGCGCAGCATGTCCGCCTCGCGCGCGGTCAGGGTGGACAGGGACACCGCGCGCGGGTCGAGCGAGGAGCGCTGAAGGACGCCGACGTGGTCGAGGAGCTTCGCGAGCAGGTCACCGGGCAGCACGCCCTCTCCCTTGGCTATCGCCAGGACCAGCCGCAGCAGCCGGTCCTGGTCGGCCTCGGCGCGCCGCAGGACCGCGGTGACCCCGCATTCGATGGCCCGCTGTAAGGCGTCCCCCGATTCGAACGTGCCGACCACGAGACCGGTGCGCGTTTCGGGGTTGTGCCGCAGCCGGTACAGCAGCGCGGCCGTCTCGTCGTCCACTTTGTCCACGGCCACGAGCGACACCCGGGCGCGGTGGGAGCCGGCGTCGTCGACGAGCTCTATCTCGGGACGCTGGCGCAGCTGGTGGACTATCCCCACGTGCAGGACGGGGTCCGACGCGTACACGGCGACGGTGACCCGCCGGCCGGGGCCGGCGGTGGGTGTTCCGGGTGAGTTCCCGGCCGGGGCCGGTGCCTGGGGCGCGGTGGCGCCGAAGGCGGGGACGGGTCCGTTGTGGTCAACGCAGGTCATGTGCCGTACCTGTCTGTGATGCGTCGATGGGAACGCTTCGGGATCGGATTCCGTGGGCGGAAGCCAACAGATGGAGTTGTGGCGGGAGTTGGTGGGCCGCGGGGGCATCGGGGCTGCCCGGGGCGTTGCCCTCGCGACCGTGGAGGCGGCCGGGGCGCCGCCGTAGCGTCGCCGTGTGACATCCCCAGCAGCCTCTCCCAGCCCTGGCGCGCCCGGCCTCGACATCCCGCCGGTGTCGGTGATGCCGGGAGGTACCGCGTCCACCAGCCTGATCGTTCGCAACGACGGCGACATCGTCGAGGCGTACCGCCTGGAAGTCGTCGGCGACTGCGCTGCCTGGACCACGGTGGAGCCCGACCGCGTCTCCCTCTATCCGGGCACTTCCGAGACGGTGACGCTCCGTCTGGCGCCGCCGCGCTCGCCGCAGGTGCGTGCGGGCGACGTGCCGCTCGCCGTGCGCCTGCTGCCCACCGAGCACCCCGAAGCCGTACGGGTCCCCGAGACCACCGTGCACATCGGGGAGTTCCGGGAACTGCGCGCCGAGAGCGCTCCCAGACGCCGCCGCGGATGGCTGCGCGGCCGCTATCGGCTGGCCGTGCGCAACGAGGGCAACGGCCCCGTCAAGGTGGCCTTCACCCCCGCACAGCCGGGCGAGGAGCTGAAGTTCGACTTCCGCCCCACCGGGCTGGAGCTGGAGCCCGGCGAGTCGTCGCAGGTGCGGCTGCGCGTCCGCACCGGCCGGCCGGTGTGGTTCGGATCGCCGGTGACCTGGCCCTTCACCTTGGACGTGGCCGAAGCCGCCACCGAGGACGACACCGAACGCCCGGAACCGGACGTCGTCCGGGCGCCGCTGGACGTTGAGTTCGTCCAGATCCCGGTCTTCCCGAAGTGGCTGCTCGCGGTCCTGGCCGCGCTGCTCGCGCTGCTGCTCGCCTGGTTCATGCTCGTACGCCCGGCCGTGCGCAGTACCGCCAAGGAGGCCGCCGACGAGGTGGCCCAGAAGCGGCCGGTGCCCGGGGCGGAGGTGAACGGGCAGAATCCCGCGACCGGCGGCGCCCAGCAGCCGGGCGGCGGGGGCAAGAACCTCCAGCCCGGGGCGGGAGCGGGCGGTACGGGCACCGGTACGGGTACCGGCACCGGCACCGGCGGGGGCGGCGGACAACAGGGTTCGGCCACCATCGACCTGCAGACCGGCGGCGGCCAGAGCAAGACCGGCACCTACACCGTGCCCGCGGGCAAGACGTTCGGGATCACGGACATCGTCGTCGCCAACTTCCAGGGCGACGAGGGCGTGGTGACCATCAACTTCGGCGAACGCAAGGTCACGACGATCGCGCTGGAGACGTTCCGCAACCAGGACTATCACTGGGTCACCCCCATCAGGATCACCGAGAACGAGACGGTGACGGTCCAGGTGACCTGCGCGAAGCCGGGCACCCCGGCCACCGGCCGTCAGGCGCAGGAGTGCCACGAGGTCCTCAATGTGAGCGGTGTGCTGAGCGACCTCAGGTGAGTCAAGCAGTGGGGACATCGTCTGTCAGGTTTTCCCCCGAGCAAAGGGGAGTCCTTGCCTCCCCGTCCGAAAACAGGCTCCCGGACGATCGGCGAGACGTCCCCATTACCGCCGGTACGACCCCATGACGCCAAGTTCCGCACGGTGAACGCGGCCCGGGGGGCCGTCCTCGGGAGAGGGCCGAAGATGACTTGATCTTGGCCCTCTCCCCCGTCCCCGGCCGGTCAGGCCGTCGGGATCGCAATCTGCTGCCCGGACGCCGTGACCACGCCGGCGTTGCTGAGGTCGACCGTGTTCGGCAGCATCACCTGCGGCCGCAGGAGGTCCTTGAGCAGGTAGCGCATCAGCTCGTCCCCGGACATCGCCTTGAGCCGGGCCGCGAGCTGGGGATTCACCTCCCCGATGCGCTGGATCTCCACGATCCCCCGCTCCACCAGACCCGGCACGATGTCCCGGCCCATCAGGGTGTTGGACCGCAGCCGCTCGGAATGGACCTGCTCCTGCCGGCCGGACCCGTAGGTCATGGCGCTGTGCGGGTCCGCCAGCGCCTGGGTCATGGCGAACATGACCTGGCTCCTGCGCTCCGGGTCCTGCTCCGCCCCCATCGCCTCCATCATCTCGTCCGTGTCCGGCAGTTCCGCCTTCCCCGCCCCGACGTCGAAGTTCCGTACCGGCAGGGAGAACTCGTCCGAGAAGGTGTCCAGGCGCGTGCCCAGCCGGCTCTGCGTCTGCGCAGGGTCCCCCGGCTTCGCCCGCACGGTGGGGTACTCGCGCTGCGCGAAGTCGCTCAGCATCAGCCAGCCCTGGCTCATCAGGGGGGACCGGATCAGGGGGATCTCGATCCGGGCCGGCTCGTCACCGGCGTCGCCGGTGAACCTCGTCTCCCGGAAGGGGCTGCCCGGCACCTCCAGGAAGAAGAAGACGAAGCCCTCGTTGGCCAGGACGTGCTTGTCGTACGCCTCCGAGGTGTTCGGCGCGTCGGGGTCCGCCTTGAGCAGTTCGGTCTTGGACTTCATCTGCCCCTGGCCGAGCATCGTCGCGGCCCGTGCCCTGCCCGTGTAGTGGCACAGCACGCTCTGCTGGAGCGCGGTCGTCAGCTTGTTCCTGACGTCGCCGACCCAGTTCCGCTCGCCCTGTCCCCCGGCGATCTCCTTGGCCATCCCGGCCCGGTTGAGCTCCGACAGCTCGCGGAAGTAGCTGGCCCCGTGCATCTGGAACGCGGCCGCGCTGTCGGCCCACTGCTGCTGCTGCCACAGCATGCCGTTGTCGGTCATCGCGCCGAACGGGCCCCGAGCCGCGTCGGGGAAGGCGTCGTCGCGGCTGAGCTGGTCGTTCACCAGCTGCAGCTCGTCCCTGACGGTATGGAGCGCGGCGTCCAGCCAGGGTTTGACGGCTTCGGGGGCGTCGTCCCGCTCCGGGGCGAAGACCATCTGGAGGTTCGTCAGCGCCATCAGGCAGTGCATGGGGTCGCGGTTGGGATCGTTGTCGTACGCGGTGATGGCCGCCCGTACCCGCGTCACCAGGTCACCCTGCGGCTCCGGCTGCTTGCGGGTCATCGACTTGAACCGGCCCAGCAGCCCGCCGCCGCTCGCCGGGTCGGCCGGCAGCGAGGGGCCGAGCTCGTCGAACCCCTTGCGCTGCACGACGGCCGACGCGCCGGACCCGTGCGCGCCGTGCGTCTCGCAGGCGTCCCGCTGTACGGGGGCGGGGCCGCTCATCACCCGCCTCGCGTTGGCCTCGGCCGCCCGCTCGAACCGGTCCCCGGGGTCGCTGACCCGCAGCCCGTCGCCCGTGTCCGTCCCGGTGACGGGCCCTTGCCGCTGCTGGATGACGTGCGTCAGTTCGTGCGCGAGGGTGTGCTTGTCCCCGCCCCCGGCCCCGATGACTACATCGCTGCCCGAGGTGTAGGCCCGCGCCCCGATCTCGGCGGCGGACCGCTGGGCCGTCGGCCCGCTGTGCACCCGTACGTCGGAGAAATCGGCGCCGAGCCGGCTCTCCATCTCCTCCCGCAGGGGCCCGTCGAGCGGGCGCCCGGCCGAGCGGAGCACCTGGTGCGCGGTAGCCCGCTGCACGGCCGCGGCAGCCCGTCCGGACGCGAGCATGCGCGTCACCGCGGCGTTGCCGACGGCCCTCTGGAGCGCCGCCGGCGACCCCGGCGCGGGCGCTTCGACGACCCGCTCCTCCTCCGGGGACGCCTGCCGGACCCGGCCGGAGCCGTCCTTGGCGACGTCGCCTGCTGCCTTGTCTCGGGCGGGGATGCGCATGGGCTGCCTCTCGGATGTAGCGGCGGGACGCTTCCTGCTTACTCCCGGACCCGCCCCGCCGGCATGCCCCTTCGGGCACACCGAAGGGAACCCCCCGTGCTCCTGCACGCACCCCGCCCGCCGCCGGCGGCGAAGAGCGCGTCGAGGGCCACCGCCGGAGCCGTCACCCACCCCGGTGCGCGGGCCCCGGTCCGGCACCTTCCGCGGCCCCGGCCGCCTCCGCCCGCCGCTCCTCGCGAGCGGATCCGACGTCCCGTTCCAGGGGTGTGCGGCTCACGGCCGTCGCGAGGTCCTCCAGGGCCCGCTTCTGCAGTTCCGCCCCGCGCCGCACCACCGGGCTCCGGTCCCCGGCGGCGGCGCCCTCCCATGCGTGGAGCGCCTCCTGCACTCGCCCCCAGCCCGGATTACGGTGCTCGCGGACGTCGACTGCCGCCTGTGCGGTGTCCGCCTCCACGGCCTCGGCGAACCGCTCCGCCTCGGGGGCGAAACGGCTGTCGGCCCCCGGGACGTGGCTCTCCATGAGCATCGCCGCACGGTCGAACCCCTTGAGCGCCTCCTGCGCCTCTTCCGCCTCGCGCGACGTCAGACCCCTGGGGCGGACCGGTTCCTGCCTCGCCCGGTCGTAAGCCTCCTGCCAGGCGGCCCGCGCCTCTCTGCTGTCCAGCAGTGCCCTGCGCATGTCAGCGTGATGTTCCCGGGTCGGTTCGGCGTAGTTGCGGAGCACCGCGGCCGCGTAGCGGCCGTTGGCGGCGAGCCAGTCCGCAAGCCGGCCCGGCAGCCGGGGCGTCTCCCATGCGGGGAACACTGCGTAAGCCAGCATGGCCAGGCCCCCGCCGAGCAGGGTGAGCACCACCCGATCCGGGACCGTCTGCTCCCATGCCTGGCCGCCCATGCCGAGCAGGAAGACGACGTATGCGGCAGTGAAGCACTGGGAGTAGGCGTAGCCGGTACGGATCAGGGTGTACGACAGGCCCGCCGAGACCACCGCCAGCGCGCCGGACACATGGGCGTCCGGGCCCAGGACCCGCACCGTCCCGGTGGCGAGCGCGACCCCCGCCAGGGTCCCGGCGAGACGGGCCACCGCACGCGCGTACGTCCGGTGGAAGTCCGGCCGCATCACCATCACCGAGGCGACGGGCGCCCAGTAGCCGTGACCCAGGGGCAGCCGGGCGGCGATCAGGTAGCCGAGCGTGGCGACCGCCGCCAAGCGGACGGCGTGCCGGAACACGGGCGAGTCCGGGCGGAGCTCCCGGCGAACCGCCCGGACGACGACCGGCAACAGCCGGAACATCGTCGGGCGCACCAGGAACCGGGCGCCCGCGGGGCGGGGCGGCGCGGGCGTCCTGCCGCGCGCGTCGCCACTCCGGGCGATCTCCAACGCCTCGCCGAGCAGTTCCACGAGCCGCTCGGCGGCCTGCCGCGCGGGTCCCTCCAGCACCTCGTGCTCCTCGTCGACGCGCAGGACGTCCCTGCTGCGCTCGCGCACCTCGACGGGAGTGCCGCGGCGGATCGAACGGGCCGCCGCATCCAGGACGTCGGCGGCCGCCTCGAGCAATTCCCGCGCGCGGTCCCGCCCGGGTCCCTCCGCCGGGGCGCCGACGTCCGGGTCGGCGAGCGCGGCGACGACCGGCAGAATGCGCTCGGCGAGTCCCCGGGGGCCGTGGAGGACGGGTGGGCGGGTGCGGGCCTGTGACGGAGTCACGGCGGCCGCGTCCCGGGCCGTCATCAACGGCTCCGGGTCGAACGGAGCGGTCGCGTCGTGCCGCAGCCGGCGGGCGTAATCCGCCACGGCGGCCAGGGCGTCGGCGAGCGCGTCCCGGTGTGCCCCCCAGCGGCGGATCGGGAACAGCAGGATCAGCACGGCCTGCGCCGCGCCGCCGAGCGCGATGACCCCGGCGTGCTCCAGGGCCCGCCCGACGCTGGTGGGCAGGGTGACGGTCACCAGCATGCTGCCGACGGTCGTCGCTGCGAGGATCCCGGCGGTCGATCCGACGGCCCACGCCATCCCCGCGGCAAAGGCCCATACGGCCAGCAGCGGGAGGAACGTCACGAGTTGCCCCGCCGCCAGATAGCCCACGAAGGTACTGAGCGCCAGACCCGCGCCCGCGCCGAGCGCGATCACCTTGCGCGGACGCCAGGTGCGCTGGAAGGTGGCCCCACCCGCGGAGTAGGCGCCGAGCGCGGCAGACGCGGCGTAGGCGGGGGAGGCCAGCCACAGCGCCGGCCCGATGACCATCGCCACCCCGGCGGCCGTGCGCAACGCGAGCACGGGCTCCAGCCGCGTCTCCTCGATCGTGAGCCCGGATCGCACGGCTTCCCTGAAGGCCCGCAGCCACTTCACGAGGTGAGCGTAGCCGCAACGCCCTGCCGGGTCGGGTCGGCCGCGCCGCCGCCTGGCCGCGCCGGGCTAGGGCTGGTCGCCGTGGTCGTCCTGGAGCATGTGACGACGTTCCTGTTCGCGTTTGGAATACGCGGCGGCCCGGATCGCCTCGTCGCTCTCCAGGCCTGATCCCAGCGCGCCGCCCACGGTGGCGACCGAAGCGACGAACCACGACAGCGTCAAGTACTCCGCGGCGTGCAGCTGGGCGCGTGTCGCGGAAGTGAACACCCGGTCGTTGAGGATGAACAGCGCCCACACCAAGTTGATGACGATCAAGCCGCCGTAGCAGACGAGCACCCCGATGCCCACGGTCATCACCGTCGAGGCGTTGTAGAGCCTCGCCCGCTGCCTCGCCTCCGGCGAGCGCTCACTTGATCGATGCCACAGCTCCCCGTCCACGATCAGCCAGCAGACCATGACCCCGACGGACCCGACCATGGCGATCACCAGGCGGGGCACGCTCAGGGCTTCCGCCAGGTTCCACGTGGTGGAGTTGACGGTGGCGACCGCTCCCGTGGCGAGCGCGGCCGCCAGTGCCTTCGACAAGCCCGGCACCAACCGCCACGGCCGGTTGGCGCGGACCATGCCGGCAAGCACCCTCAGGTAACCGCGCACCCCGCTGATGACGTAGCGAAGATCGACGGTCTCCTCCTCACCGACCGGACCCTGGTGGATCGGTGCGAGACGACCGGCAAAGGGCCCCAGAAGCGGCTGACTTCGCGGAGGTCCCTCAGCGCCGGGGGCCCGCGCACCCGCCAGGCCGAGCACGGCTTCTTCCACCGCCCGCAGGGCCCTCGTCTGCAACCGGAAGCCCCCCAGCGGAGGAAGGGACAGCAGGGCCAGGCCGTGCTCGTGACTCAGGTCCACGACTACCTTGCGCCCGTGTGAGTGCAGCGGAAGATCGGTGAGGGCCACGACGATGTCCCAGTTCTCCGTACCTCCGCGGTCCATGATCCGGCGCATCAAGGTGGGCAGGTCCTCCGTCCCCGAGGTGAAGGGCTCACTGATCACCTCCACGTCGAACCGACGCCCGGGGCCCGACCTGTCGGCGAGCCGAGTGGGAAGCAGCCGGGCCATGCGCTGCGCGATCTCCGTCGGAGCGTCCGGATCCGCCAAGAGGGCCACGACCGTCACGCCTTGAGACGGCTCCCGCATGGCTGGACCCTCCTTCGTCCGCTTCCCCGCCGATCGCAAGTGCCCACAGGATGCCCCCGGGATGACGCCGGGGCCGCGTGACACGCTGGCCCCACCGCCGGCAGGCGGGCGGTGGCCGCCTCCCGTACAGGGGGGAGGTCAGCGCCAGGACACCGACTGGCCCGCCACCGGTCGACGTCCCTCGGGACCCGCGGTGACCAGGCTGCCCCTCCTTTCCCGGTGCTCGTGCACGAGGCGGATCGCCATGGCCCCTTCACCGGTCGCCGAGGCCACCCGTTTCACCGAGCCGCTCCTGACGTCGCCGGCGGCGAAGATCCCGGGAAGGGTGGTCTCCAGCAGCAACGGATCGCGGCCGAGCGAGGCCCACCGGTTCGCGTCGGCCGCCGCCCGGGCGTCGGCGCCGGTGAGGACGAAGCCCTTCTCGTCCAGGGCCAGCACGCCCCTGAGCCATTCCGTGCGCGGCCGGGCCCCGATGAACACGAACAGCGCCGCGGCCCGCAGCTCGCGGCGCTCACCGCTTGCGTTGTCCTCCACCGTCAGCGACTCCAGCTTCTCCTCCCCGCGCACGCCCCGGACTTCGGTGTGGAGCAGCACCTCGATCCCGGGATGCCGTTCCACCTGGTCCACCAGGTAGCGCGACATGTCGGCGTTGAGGTCACCGCCCCGGACGAGGAGGTGGACCCTGGACGCGTGGTCGGCGAGGAACAGCGCCGCCTGGCCGGCGGAGTTCCCGCCGCCGACCACGGCGACCGGGTCCGCCCGGCAGAGACTGGCCTCGTGGACGGTCGCCGCGTAGTAGACGCTGATGCCTTCCAGGCGGTCGATGCCGGGCACTTCGAGCCTGCGGTACCACACGCCCGAGGCGAGCACCACGGCGCCGGCCCGTGCCCGGGACCCGTCCGTGAAGGTGACGACGTATTCGTCGTCCTGTGGGGTGAGCCCGTTGACCTGGGCCGGCATCATGAGGCGGGCGCCGAACTTGTGGGTCTGGAGCACCGCGCGTTCGATGAGCTCGCCCCCGGAGATGCCCGAGGGGAAGCCGAGGTAGTTCTCGATGCGGGACGAGGTGGCGGCCTGGCCTCCGGTGGCCACGGCTTCGACGGTGACCGTGGTGAGGCCGTCGGAGGCACCGTACACGGCGGCGGCGAGTCCCGCCGGGCCCGCACCGACCACCATCACGTCGCACCGCTCCGGCGTATGCGAAGACTCGGGCGAGGGGGCGGGCAGTCCGATGAGCCGGGCGAGTTCGGCGTTGCTCGGATTGCGCAGCACCCGCTCGCCCTTCCAGAGGACCACCGGAGTCTCCTCGGGACGGATGGCGAACCGCCGCAGCAACGCCTCCGCCTCCTTGTCCTTCTCCAGGTCCACCCAGCGGTGCGGCAGCCGGTTGCGGGCAGCGAACTCACGCAGCCGCAGGGTGTCCCGTGAATAACACGATCCCAGGATCCGGAAGCCGGCGCCGAGGCCGATGAGCAGGTACCTGCGGCCCAGGTAAGCGCGGAGGATCAGGTCGCCGAGGACGGGGTCGCCGCCGACCAGGGCGCGTTGCCGCTCCACCGGTACGGCCAGGACCTCGCCCGCCTCGCGCACCACGGCGGTGTCGAACGCCGCCTGTCCCTCCAGCAGCCCGAGTTCACCGAGGAACCTGCCGGGGCCGGGCACCGCCACCGTGCGCTCGTCGGGCCCGCCGTGGTCGTGCAGGATCTCGACGGTCCCGCTGAGGATCGCGAGGAACTCCCGGAACGGCTCGCCCTCGCGGTACAGCACCTCGCCCGCGGCGGTCCTGCGGCGCTCCCCGTGGGCGCTCAGGTCCTCGAGTTGCTCCGGTGTCAGGCGCGGGAAGGCCCCGTACCGGTCCGGTGTCTCGCGGACCGCACGTGGCCCGTGCTCGGCCGCGCTCATCAGACCGGGGCCTCGTGGACGTAGCACCACCGCCAGTCCTCTCCCGGCTGGAAGGACTGCACGACGGGGTGACCGGCGCTGCCCGCGTGCCGCCTGGCGTGCTTGAGGGGCGAGGAGTCGCAGCAGCCGACGTGCCCGCAGGTGAGACAGAGCCGCAGGTGCACCCACGGGGAACGCAGCCTGAGGCACTCCTCGCAGCCCTCCGGGGTACGCGGCGTCACCGGGCGCACCATCGCCAGGTGCGGGTCGGCAATCGTGGCCATGACGGTTCTCCTTTCCGTGTTCACCCTCCTGCGGCGGTTCGCCGGCCCGCCATCGCCTGCTCGACCCACGAGCGCAGGACGTGTGCGGGTGCCGCGCCGGCCTGCCGGGCGAGCGTTTCGCCCCGGTCCATGACGAGCAGGGTCGGCACCGCCTGCACCTCGAACCGCCGGCTGAGCCCGGGGTTCTTGTCGACGTCGACCTTGACGAGCTTGATCCGTCCGGCGAGGTCGCGGGCGACCTGTTCGAGAGCGGGGCTGACCATGCGGCAGGGGCCGCACCAGGTGGCCCAGAGGTCGACGACGACCGGCGTGCCGGCCCGGTCGGCGACCTCGGAGAAGTCGTCGTCGCCCGCGTCGACGATCCAGGGCAGGGGCTGTTTGCAGTGGCCGCATCTGGGGCGGCCCGCTGCGGCCACGGGTATCCGGTTGCCGCGCCCGCAGTTCGGGCAGGCCACCGTGGTCGTGCGGGTGGTGTTCACGCCGCCCTCGCTTCCCCGGCCTCCTCCTGCCGGTCGTAGGTGACCACCAGTTCTCCGTGCTCGGCGTCGACGCGGACCGTCGCGCCGTCCTGGACGTCGCCGCGCAGCAGGGCCCGACCCACCAGTGTCTCGACCTCGTGGGAGATGTAACGCCGCAGCGGCCGGGCCCCGTACACCGGGTCGTAGCCCTGGTGGGCAATCACCTCCCGTGCGGTGTCGGTGAGTTCGACGGTGATGCGGCGTTCGGCGAGCCGCTGCCGCAGTTCGTCGAACTGCAGCTCCACGATCCGCTCGATCTGCCGCTCGCCGAGCGGTTTGAACAGCACGATGTCGTCGACGCGGTTGAGGAACTCCGGGCGGAAGTGCCCGCGCAGCTCGCCCATCACCAGGGCGCGGGCGTCGGGCTTGATCTCACCTTCGGCGGTGGCGCCGTCGAGGAGGTGCTCGGAGCCGATGTTGGACGTCATGATGATCACGGTGTTGCGGAAGTCGACGGTGCGGCCCTGCGCATCGGTGATGCGGCCGTCATCGAGGATCTGCAGCAGGGTGTTGAAGACGTCGGTGTGCGCCTTCTCGATCTCGTCGAACAGCACGACCGAGTACGGCTTGCGGCGTACGGCCTCGGTGAGCTGACCGCCTTCCTCGTAGCCGACGTATCCGGGCGGTGCGCCCATGAGCCGGCTGACGGTGTGCCGCTCCTGGTACTCGCTCATGTCGAGGCGGACCATGTTCTCCTCGGAGTCGAACAGGGCCCGGGCGAGCGTCTTGGCCAGCTCGGTCTTTCCGACGCCGGTGGGGCCGAGGAAGATGAACGAGCCGATGGGACGGCGAGGGTCGCGGATGCCGGAGCGGGCGCGGATGATGGCGTCGGCGATGAGCCTGACGGCCTCGTCCTGGCCGACGACGCGTTCGCGCAGGATCTCGTCGAGGCGCAGCAGCTTCTCGCGTTCACCCTCCTGGAGGCGGGCGACGGGGACACCGGTCCAGGCGGCGACGATCTCGGCGATCTCCTCCTCGGTGACGACCTCGCGCAGCAGCCGGTTCTGCCCTTGCTTGGATGCCAGTTGCTCCTCCTCCGCGGCGAGTCGGCGTTCCAGGTCCTGGAGGCGGCCGTAGCGGAGTTCGGCGGCACGGTTGAGGTCGTACGCGCGTTCGGCCTCCTCCGCTTCGTGACGGACCTGTTCCAGTTCCTTGCGCAGTTCCTGCACCCGGCGGATGGCCTGCCGTTCGGCCTCCCACTGCGCGCGTTTGGAGTCGGCCTCACCCCGCAGGTCGGCCAGTTCCCTTCGGAGTTCCTCCAGGCGGGCCTTGCTGGCGGGGTCGGTCTCCTTGGACAGGGCCGCCTCCTCGATCTCCAGGCGGGTGACGCGGCGGGTGATCTCGTCGAGTTCGGCGGGCATCGAGTCGATCTCGGTACGCAGCCGGGCGCACGCCTCGTCCACGAGGTCGATGGCCTTGTCGGGGAGGAACCGGTCGGTGATGTAGCGGTGGCTGAGGGTCGCCGCGGAGACCAGCGCGGTGTCCTGGATCTTCACGCCGTGGAAGACCTCCAGTCGTTCGCGCAGTCCGCGCAGGATGGAGATGGTGTCCTCCACGCTCGGCTCGTCGACCAGGACCTGCTGGAAGCGGCGTTCGAGGGCGGCGTCCTTCTCGATGTGCATGCGGTACTCGTCGAGGGTGGTGGCGCCGATCATGTGGAGTTCGCCGCGGGCGAGCATCGGCTTGAGCATGTTGCCCGCGTCCATGGCCCCTTCGGCGGCGCCCGCGCCGACGACGGTGTGCAGTTCGTCGACGAAGAGCAGGATGCGCCCCCGGGCGGCCTTGACCTCGCTGAGCACGGCCTTGAGCCGTTCCTCGAACTCACCGCGGTACTTGGCCCCGGCGACCAGGGAGCCCATGTCGAGGGCGAACACGGTCCTGTCGCGGAGTCCTTCGGGCACGTCGCCGCGGACGATGCGCTGGGCGAGACCCTCGACTATGGCGGTCTTGCCGACGCCCGGGTCGCCGATGAGGACCGGGTTGTTCTTCGACTTGCGGCTGAGGATCTGGGTGACGCGGCGGATCTCGGCGTCCCGGCCGATGACCGGGTCGAGACTGCCGTCCCTGGCCTCGGCGACGAGATCGCGGCCGTACTTCTCCAGAGCCTCGTAGGCCACTTCGGGGTTGGCGGAGGTGACGCGCTGGTTGCCGCGGACCCCGGTGAGCGCGCTCAGGAACGAATCCCTGGTGATGCCGGCCTGTTTCAGCAGTCGCCCGGCGGCGGTCGTCGAGCCCTCCTCGGCCAGGGCGAGCAGGAGGTGCTCCACGGACACGTACTCGTCCTTGAGGCGTTTTGCCTCCCGTTCGGCGGTATCGAGCAGGCGGGCGAGGCGCTGGGTGACGAAGACCTGTCCGGGTGCCGTGCCGGGTCCGGTGGTCTTCGGGCGGCGGGAGAGTTCCTCCCGCACGGCCGCGCGCACTTCCTTCGGCTCGGTGCCGGCCTGTTGCAGCAACCGCGGGATCAGACCGTCCTCCTGATCGAGAAGTGCGAGCAGCAGGTGTTCCCCGTCGACCTCGGTCTGGCCCAGGCGGCCGGCCGCGGTCTGTGCCTCCTGGAGTGCTTCCTGTGACTTCTGGGTGAGACGGTTCATGTCCATGGGGGTGTTTCACTCCTCGTGCCGCGGCCGCGCAGGGCGGCTTCGAGCAGGCTGATGCGGTCGAGCAGGTCGAGCACCAGGCCGATGGATGCGTAGTTGAGGCAGAGCCCGGAGCGCAGCCGCTGGATGCGGGCGAGGACCGCCGGCGCGGCGGGGCCGAACACCAGCTGTCCTGCGCCGTCGCGTTCGGCGTCGACCAGGCCGAGGGCGACGAACCGGCGGATCAGCTCGGGGTGGAGGCCCGAGCGACGGGCCACGGCGTCCAGGGAGAGCCGGGGGACGGGCACGAGCGCGTACCGGACAACCGTCGAGGCGGTGACGTCGGCGCCCGTTCGTACCGCGCGGTCGCCCGCACCGCCCCGGCCGATGCCCGCCGCTCCCGCGGATCGGTCGTTCATCGTGTCCTCCTGGGGTCGAACGAGGAGGTCGCGGCGAGCTCCTCGAACAGCTCGCGCTCCCGGTCGCCGAGGGTGGGCGGCACCATGACGCGGAGTTCGGCGTACAGGTCGCCGTTCGCGCCGCGCGGGTTGGGCATGCCCTCGCCGCGCAGCCGCAGCCGCCGGCCGCTGGACGAGCCCGCGGGCACCGTGACCTTGGCCGTGCCACCGCCGGGGGTGGGCACCGGCACGGTCGCACCGAGGGCCGCCTCCCAGGGGGCGACCGGGACCTGGACGTGCACGTCGCGGCCGTCCAGCCGGAACCGGGGGTGGGGCTGGACGCGCACCCGCAGGTACAGATCGCCGCCGGGGGCGTCACCGCTGCCCCGGCCGCCCTCGCCCGCCAGCCGGATGCGCTGTCCGTCGGTGACGCCCGGCGGCACGTCGACCTCGTACCGCCGCGGCTGGCCGGTGGGACCGGCGAGCGTGACGGTGCGACGGCCGCCCCGGTACGCCTCCTCGACGGTGAGCGGCAGCTCGGCCTCCTGGTCGGCTCCCGGTACGCCGGCGCGGGCGGCGCCCGCTCCGAAGAACGAGCCGAACAGGTCTTCGATGTCGATGTCCTCCGCTGCGAAGCCGTCGCCGAAGCCGGTGGTGTACCGGGCGCGGGGACCGCCCGCGCCCGCGGTCCCCCGAGCACGGAAGCCGCCGCCCGCTCCGGCCGCGACCCGCTCGTCATAGTCTTCCGGGATCTTGCGGAAGTCCTCGCCGAAGCGGTCGTAACGGGCCCGGGTCTTCGGGTCCGACAGGACGCTGTACGCCTCGTTGAGGTCCTTGAAGCGTTCCTCCGCCCCCGGATCCTTGTTGACGTCGGGGTGGCTCTTGCGGGCGAGCTTGCGGTACGCCTGCTGGATCTCGTCCTGGCTCGCGGTCCGCGACACGCCCAGCACCTCGTAGAAGTCCCGTGCCATGACCGGTCACTCCCGCTTCGCGACAGTCACGGCGGCGGGCCTGAGCTGCCGTTCCCCTTGCCCGTAGCCCGGGCGCAACACCTCGACTACGGTGCCCGGTGCGGCTTCGGGGTCGTGGACGACGGCGACCACCTCGTGCCGGGCCGGGTCGAAGGCGACGCCGGTCTCGGCGTGCCGCGGGTAGCCGAGCAGTTCGAGGACGTTCACCGCCTGGTCGCGTACGGCCCGTACGCCCTCCACGATCGCGCCGGAGTCGGCTCCGGCATGGGCCAGGGCGAGTTCGAGGTTGTCCAGGACGGGCAGGAAGGCGGCGGCCGTACGGGACCGCTCGACCGTCCGCTCGCGCTCCAGTTCCCTGGCATGACGCTTGCGGAGGTTGTCGAGGTCGGCGAGCGCGCGCCGCCATCGGTCCTCCAGTTCCCGGATCGCCGTCGTGTACTCGTCCTCGGACGGTGCGGGGCCGCCGGCCGCGTCGGGGCCGGGTTCCTGGTCCGTGGCGGACCCCGGCCGGGCCGGCGGGCCCGCGGGCGGAAGATCCCCGCGGGGAGGGCGTACGGCGCCCTCCGGAGCCGGGTCGGCCTGGTCCGGCACGGCCGGGTCGGGTTCCCTGGGATGGATCGGCATGGCGGTTCCTCAGCCCTTGTCGAACTCGGCGTCGATGACGTCGTCGTCACCGCCGCCGCCGGTCGCACCGCCCCCGGTGGTGTCCTCGCCGGGACCGCCCGTGGCGGCACCGCCCTGATGCGCCACCAGCCCTGCCAGCACCTGCTGGAGTTCGGAGGTCAGCGGCCGTACCCGCTCCACGCCTGCCTCCTCCTTGACCGCCGCCCGGGCGTCCGACACGAGCATCTCGGCGCGTGCCTTCTCGTGCGCGGGGGCGGCGTCGCCCAGTTCGGCGAGGCGCTTCTCGACCTGGTACGCAACGGCGTCGAGCTCGTTGCGGGCATCGACGGCCTCGCGCAGCGCCTGGTCCTGGCCCCGGTTGCGATCGGCCTCCTGGACCATGCGTTCGACCTCGCTGCGGTCCAAATTGGAGCTCTCGCTGATGGTGATGCCCTGTTCCTTGCCGGTGTCCCGGTCGCGGGCCTTCACCTCGAGAATGCCGTTGGCGTCGACGTCGAAGGTGACCTCGATCTGCGGTTCGCCCCGCGGCGCCGGCCGGATGTCGGTGAGCTGGAACCGGCCGAGCACCCGGTTGTCGGCGGCCCGCTCGCGCTCGCCCTGGAGGACCACCACGTCCACGGCCGGCTGGTTGTCCTCGGCGGTGGAGAAGGTTTCGGTGCGGCGCACCGGGATGGTGGTGTTCCGTTCGATGATCTTCGTCATCACGCCGCCGCGCGTCTCCACGCCCAGCGACAACGGTGTGACGTCGAGCAGCAGGACGTCCTTGACCTCGCCCTTGAGCACCCCGGCCTGGATCGCGGCCCCGAGGGCCACGACCTCGTCGGGGTTGACGCTCATGTTGGGTTCCTTGCCTCCGGTCAGCCGGCGCACGAGGGCCTGTACGGCGGGGATGCGGGTGGAACCGCCGACGAGGATGACCTCGTCGATGTCGCTCTCGCCGACCTTGGCGTCGGCCATGGCCTGCTGGACCGGTCCCAGGCACCGCTCCACCAGGTCGCCGGTGATCTGCTCGAACGTGGACCGCATGATCGAGTCGGTGAGGTGCTTGGGGCCCGAGGCGTCTGCGGTGATGAACGGCAGGCTGACCTGCGTCTGCGTCACCGAACTCAGCTCGGTCTTGGCCTTCTCCGCCGCCTCGAACAAGCGTTGCAGCGCCTGCGGGTCCTTGCGCAGATCGATGCCGTTCTCCTTCTGGAAGTCGTCCGCGAGGTGATCCACCAGGCGCCGGTCGAAGTCGTCGCCGCCCAGGTGACTGTCGCCGGCGGTGGACCGCACCTCCACCACGCCGTCGCCGACGTCGAGGATGCTCACGTCGAAGGTGCCGCCGCCCAGGTCGAAGACGAGGACGGTCTCGTGCTGCTTCTTGTCCATGCCGTAGGCGAGGGCCGCCGCGGTCGGCTCGTTGATGATCCGCAGCACCTCCAGCCCGGCGATCCGTCCGGCGTCCTTGGTGGCGGTGCGCTGAGCGTCGTTGAAGTAGGCGGGCACCGTGATGACCGCCTCCGTCACCCGTTCCCCGAGTTGTTTGGAGGCGTCGTCGGCGAGCTTGCGCAGCACCTGGGCGCTGATCTCCTCGGGGGCGTACAGCTTGTCGCGCACCCGGAAGCGGGCCGCCCCGCCGTCACCCTCGACGACGTCGTACGCCACCGCCCTGGCTTCCTCGGAGATCTCGTCGAAGTGCCGGCCGATGAACCGCTTGGACGAGTAGATGGTGCCCTTGGGGTTGAGGATCGCCTGGCGCCGGGCCAACTGCCCCACCAGCCGCTCGCCGGTGTCGGTGAAGGCCACCACGGACGGTGTCGTGCGGTTGCCCTCGCTGTTGGGCACGACGGACGGCTCGCCGCCCTCCCACACGGCGATCACCGAGTTCGTGGTACCCAGATCGATGCCCACTGCCTTGGCCATGAGGAACTCCTCCCGGGTGCGGGGATCCGCGCCGACTCTGCGGATCACGTTCGTTCAGGTACGGGTGCCACCACCGTCGGTGGTCTGCATCCCTCCGATCAGCCGCACGGCCTCGTCCGCGACCGCATCGTCCACGACGACCTCGTACCGGCTCGGCTGCATCGAGCGGAGAGAGGCGAAATCCCGGCGACCGCCTTGCAGGGCGTGCAGCAGCATGCCGAACAGCGCGCCCACGATCGCTCCGAAGATCAGCCCGTACAGGGCGAGGAGCAGGCCGGACACGACGGGGTCAAGCCAGTTCAGAAGGCCGAAGACCCAGCCGATCAGGGCGCCGGGCAGCGCACCGCTCGCCGCTCCGTGAAGGGCGGCCCTGCCGTAGTCCATCCGGCCGGTCACCTGCTCGACGAGGCGCACGTCCTGGCCGATGATCGCCACTCTCTCCACGGGAAACCCCTGGTCAGAGAGATGATCGACGGCGCGTTCGGCTTCCCGGTACTCTTCGTACGAGGCAACCGGCCTGCGGTGCTGCTCAGTCATCGCCCCGTCCTTCCTGCCAATACGCACAAGGGTCTCGGGCACTTCCCACGGTGACGAGCCAGGTGGCCTACGGCCTGCGCCTGGCGGGTCAGAAATGCACGGTTCTGATCGCCCCGCGAGTATGAGAGAAGAATCCGAACGTCTCAGATGAGCCGGCCCGCGAGCCGGTACCCGGCTCGCGGAGATGGGGAGTGATCCCATGGCCGGCAGCCGGGCGCACAACCTGTATCGCCGCTGCTCCGAGGAGGACGGCCTTCCCGGTGGCGGCGCCGGGCGGCCCCCCGCGGCCGAGCGGAAAGAGCCTCGCCCACCCGACGCGGCCCCGGCCGACCACGAACTGACGGTGCTCTCCCGTGCCCTGTTCGGCACCCTGGACGAAAACGAGATCCTGCGCCTGGCCATGGGCCACATAGCCGCCGCAGGGCCATACGAAGCCGAGGCCGGGTACCTCAAGGTGGACGGCGGCCTGGTACGCAGCCCGAGGAAGGGTCAGGCCCAGGCCCCGGCGGTGGACCGGAGCGTGCGGAAGCTGGGCGGGCGGGACGGCCCCGTGACCGTACCGGGCAGGCTTCGGGGCCGGGCCCTGGGGCTGCGCGGGACCGAGCGACTCCACGGTTACCTCGTGGTGACGTCCCGCTCCCGGCCCACCGCGGCCGAGCGGTCGCTGCTCGCCACGCTCGTCCGGGACACCGCCGCTGCTCTGTCGGTCGCCTTCGCGCACCGCCGCCAACGCGAGGACGCGCTGGAGCTGCACCGGCTGAGGGCGGAGCGCGCGGTCCTCCAGGGGGAGCTGATCTCCGTCGTGGCCGAGCTGGGGTACCAGCGGGCCGTGCACGCGCTCATGGCCGATGTCGCCGCCTCGGGCGGCGGCGAGGAAGCCGTCACCCGCGCCCTGCACGGGCTCACCGGACTCCCCGCGCTGGTCGAGGACCGCTTCGGCCGGCTGCGGTCCTGGACCGGCCCGAGCCGCCCCGACCCCTATCCGGAACCGGACCCCGTGCGCCGGGCCGAAGTGCTGCACGCCGTCGCCCGCGAGGTCGGGCCGGTGCGGATGAAGGACCGGCTGATCACCCTGGTCCGCCCGCACGGCGAGATCCTGGGCGTGCTGGCCGTGGTCGACGCCCGGGGCGAGGCGGACGCGCACACCGTGCTCGCGCTGGAATACGCGGCCACGTCGCTCGCACTGGAGCTGGCGCACCTGCGCAATCTGGCCGAGGTGGAGCTGAGGCTGCATCGCGAGCTGGTCGACGACCTCCTGGCGGGGACGGACGAGTCGAGCGCCTACGCCCGGTCCGAGGCCGTCGGACACGACCTGCACCGCAGCCACTACGTCGTCGTGGTGCGGTGGTCGAACCGGGCCACGGACGATTCCTTCGCGCAGACAGTGGGCCGGGCGGCCTCCGCGGTGGGCATGCGCTCGTTGCTGACCCGACGTCCGGACCACGTGGCCCTGATCGCCGACAAGAGGCCGCACGACCGCGCGCTGTACGAGGCGGTCGCTCACGAGACCGGGACGCGGTCCGGGGCGATCGGGGTGAGCGCCTCGTGCGACTCCCCGTCCGACATCCCCCGCCGCTACCAGGAGGCCCGACGCGCCCTGGACGTGCGCCGCCACTCCCGCGAACGCCACGGCACGACGTTCTTCGACGAGCTCGGCCTCTACCGCATCCTGGGCCCGGGCAATGATTACCGGGAACTGGAGACGTTCGTCCACGACTGGCTCGGGCAGCTCATCGACTACGACTCCCGGCACCACGCGGCCATGGTGGAGACCCTGTCCAGGTACTTCGACTGCGGCGGCAACTACGACGAGACCGCAGCATCCCTCGCGATCCACCGCAGCACGCTGCGCTACCGGCTCCAGCGCATCCGCGACATCAGCGGAAACGACCTCGCGAACGTCGAGGACCGGCTCAACCTCCAGGTGGCGACCCGAGTGTGGAAGATCGTGCTGGGCGGACCTGGTTGACGCCCCACCGGAACGGTCGCACGAGCAGACCGACGGCAGTTGGCCGGGCTGCCCCGTCACAGGAGTGCTCCCACCGGGCCTCCAATCAACTGCCGGCCTCCAATCAACTGCCGGCCAAGGCGCCCATGCGGTCCAGCGAACGCGCGGACTCCGAGCCGGGCGGCGCGGCAGAGCCGGCGCCACCTGCGCGAGAACGCCGCCAGGGCCGTTTCCGCGGTGAAGCTTGCCCGTCACTACTGAACGACCGCGGGCAGCGACCTACACGCCGGCTGCGCGGCTCAGGAGCTGGGCCATGGCCGCGAGGACCGTCGGCTCGACCCGGTAGTACACCCACGTGCCGCGGCGCTCGGAGGAGAGCAGTCCGGCTTCCTTGAGCTTCTTCAAGTGATGGGAGACGGTCGGCTGGGAGACCCCCACGTCGGAGATGTCGCAGACACAGGCCTCGCCTCCCTCGTGCGAAGCCACGGCGGAGAAGAGTCGCAGGCGCACGGGATCACCCAAGGCCTTGAACATCGTGGCCGTGCGCTCCGCCTCGTCGGCGGTCAGCGGGCGCTCGGTGAGCGGCGGGCAGCACGGCGCGACGTCTTCCGGCTCCAGCAGCGGCAACGCCTTCACGTTCGACATACGTCTATGTTGACACATGTCGAACTAGGCAGCCACGCGCGTCCCGGCCACGAAGGCTGGAGGCCGTGCGGCGACCGTCGCGATGCAGCGGCGGCGGCCCGGCGCGGGAAGCGCCCGATGGGGCGAAGCCCACGCCCGGGCGAGCCGGAAGTGGATGTCGTGGCCCAGGATGCACCGCGGAGCGAACCTCACGGTGCTGCGGCCGGCCAGTGCCACCTGGGCCGCGGAGGCCGGCCAGGAAGAGCGGCTCGGTGGGGCGGGCTGCCGCAGCCGCACCGCGGCCACGATCTCGTCGGCCGATCGGACGCTTCCAGGGCGACCGGCTTCATCCCGCGTCCGACCAGGGCGTATGCCGTTGCCAGTCCGGCTCTGCCTGCACCTACGGCGGCGTCGACGCCCCCTGATTCGACCAACGTCTATGTTGACGCCCATCGAATCAAATGCCATGCTGGCTGCGGCAAGCCATCGACAGACGTCTAAACACCGAGGAGTCGACCGTGAACGCGCCTGCCAACACCGAACTGCCCGTCGTCGTCATCGGAGCGGGCCCCATCGGCCTCGCCGCCGCCGCACATCTCGTCGACCGGGGCATCGAGCCCTTGGTCCTGGAGGCCGGACCGGTCGTCGCCAGCGCCTTGCGGGACTGGAGCCACGTACGGCTGTTCTCCACCTGGGGTGAAGTCGTCGACCCGGCCGCGGAGAAGCTCCTGGCCCCCACCGGCTGGGTCAAGCCGGAGGAGACCACCTACCCGACCGGCGGCGACTGGGCCGAGCGGTACCTGCAGCCGCTGGCCGCCGTCCTGGGCCAGCGCGTCCGCGTCGGCGCCCGCGTCACCGGCGTCTCCCGGCTCGGTCGCGACCGCGTCGTGGACGCCGACCGCGGGACCCAGCCCTTCACCGTTCACATCGCGCACGCCGACGGCAGCGAGGAGCGACTGATCGCCCGCGCCGTCATCGACGCCTCCGGCACCTGGTCCAACCCCGGCCCCATCGGTGGTGACGGCTTGCCCGCCCTCGGTGAGCGCTCCGCGGCCGACCGGATCTCGTACCGCGTCCCGGACCTGCAGGACCCGGCCGTCCGCGCCCGGTACGCCGGCAGGCGAACCGCGGTCATCGGCTCCGGTGCCTCCGTGTTCACCGCGCTCGCCTACCTCGCCGACCTGGCGAAGGACGGGGCGGGTACGCACACCACCTGGATCCTGCGGCGCGGCATCAGCGGCTCCACCTTCGGGGGCGGCGAAGCCGACCAGCTGCCCGCCCGCGGCGCCCTCGGCCTGGCGGCCAAGGCCGCCGTCGACAACGGCTACGCCGACGCCGTCACCGGCTTCCGCACCACCGCTCTGGAGAAGGCAGACGACCGGCTCGTCCTCGTCGCCGAGGACGGCCGCCGCCTGGACCCGGTGGACGAGGTCGTCGTCCTCACCGGCTTCCGCCCCGACCTCACCTTCCTCGACGAGCTCCGCCTCGGCCTCGACGAGCGCCTCCAGGCCCCGACCGGGCTGGCCCCGCTGATCGACCCCAACCAGCACTCCTGCGGCACCGTCTACCCGCACGGAGTCAACGAGCTCTCCCACCCGGAGAAGGACGTCTACCTCGTCGGCATGAAGTCGTACGGCCGCGCCCCGACCTTCCTGGCCATGACCGGCTACGAGCAGGTCCGCTCCATCGCGGCCCATCTCGCCGGCGACACGGAGGCCGCCGAGCGCGTCGAGCTCACCCTCCCCGAGACCGGCGTCTGCGGCGGTGCGGGCCTCTTCGACCAGCCCGAGGCCGCCGAGGCGACCGGTGGTGGCTGCTGCGCGGCGCCCGCCACCCTCACCATCGGCGCCCCGGCCTCTTCCTGCGGCTGCTGACCAGCGGGTGACAGACCTTCACAGCGGCGCGGCCGCGACCGGGACGGGGGTCCGGCTG